>WQZZ01000046.1 GCA_009780485.1 Defluviitaleaceae bacterium
GAAATCGAAAGAAGAGTTCTAGGATTAGATAAACCCAAACTAAAAAAGAAACCCCTATTTCTTTGTGGGGGTTCTGATGACCATTTATAATAATTTATTGGTAGGGGCGGGCATTGCCCGTCCTTTTTCGATTTTTAATATTGTCAGAGAGAATTTTGAAAAAAGTGCTTGACAAATCATTCGGCAAGGTGTATAGTATGTAAAGATGTTTAGCTTAACAGGGGGGTGATGGTATGGATGATTTCGCTCACAATGTACTTTTACTAGATTTTTACAGCGCTTTGCTGACCGACAAGCAACGGAATATGTATCACAAACGTTATTGCGAGGACATGACGCTGGCAGAAATTGGTCACGAACTAAAGATTTCCCGACAAGCGGTGCGGGAAACTGTGTTAATAACCCAAAGGAAGCTGGAAGAACTAGAGGCAGACCTGCAATTGATTGCCCTCCACAAAACGTCAAGGGTTTATCTTGACGAACTAAAGTTAGCCCTTGAAAATGGCGACATAAGTGAGGGTAAACGGATTTTAACCGCACTTGACCAACTTATAATGGAGGGATAGCATGGCTTTTGAAAATTTGACGGAAAAACTAGCCAATGCCTTCAAAGGCTTGCGTTCCAAAGGTAAATTGACGGAAAAAGACGTTAAGGAAGCAATGCGTGAAGTTCGCCTAGCTCTGCTTGAAGCGGATGTAAACTTCAAAATTGTCAAAGAGTTTGTTGCGGATGTTACCGAAAAAGCCGTTGGTGATGAGGTTCTAAAGGGGCTTAATCCCGCCCAAGCTGTAATTAAAATCGTTAATGAAGAAATGACGGAGCTTATGGGGTCTACCCAAAGCAAGCTGACATTTTCTAACAGTCCACCGTCGGTATACATGATGGTTGGTTTGCAAGGTTCTGGTAAAACCACAACCACAGCTAAAATTGCGTCACAGTTGAAAAATCAAGGCAAAAAACCGTTGCTTGTGGCTTGTGATATTTACCGTCCAGCTGCTATTAAACAACTGCAAACCCTTGGCAACAGCCTAAATATTCCTGTTTTTGAAAAAGGCACGCAAAATCCCGTGGACACGGCAAAAGAAGCCATCGAACACGCTAAACACATGGGCAATGACGTGGTTATTGTGGATACGGCAGGGCGTTTGCATATTGACGAGGAATTAATGGATGAGCTTGTTGCTGTAAAATCTTCCATCATTCCCCAGGAAATATTATTGGTGATTGACGCAATGACAGGGCAAGATGCGGTTAATGTTGCCCAGTCCTTTAGCGAAAAAATCGGCATTGACGGGGTTGTTATCACCAAGCTAGACGGTGATACCCGTGGCGGTGCGGCACTTTCTGTCCGCAAGGTTACAGGCAAACCCATTAAATACGTTGGTCTTGGAGAAAAGGTGGAGGATTTAGAACCCTTCCACCCCGACCGCATGGCAGGGCGTATTTTAGGCATGGGCGACGTTTTGACCCTAATCGACAAAGCTCAAGCCAATTTCGACATGGAAGAAGCGGCGGAGCTTGAAAAGAAATTCCGCAAAAACGAATTCGACCTTAACGACTTTTTAACACAAATGCAACAAGTTAAGAAAATGGGACCACTGAAAAACATTTTAGGGATGCTTCCTGGCATGGGCAACATGAAAATCAACGAAGACGACATCAACGAGGATGCTTTGAAGCACGTGGAAGCCATTGTGTATTCCATGACCATGAAAGAACGGTCAAACCCCTCAATCATCAACGGTTCACGTCGTCGTCGTATTGCTAACGGAAGCGGGCGAAGTGTGCAAGAAGTCAACCGAATGTTAAAACAATTTGAAGAAATGAAAAAAATGATGAAAATGATGACTGACGCTGGTAAATCTGGGAAAAAGCGTGGCAAGATGCCTGGCGGTTTCCCGTTCAAAATATAATTTAGATTATTTGGAGGAAATGACAATGGTAAAAATTCGTTTGAAAAGAATGGGTGCTAAGAAAACCCCTTTCTATCGTATTGTTGTGGCTGATGCCCGTACCGCCCGTGATGGCAAAACAATTGCAGATTTGGGCATTTATGACCCAACCAGAGAGCCAATTGTTTTCCGTGTTGACGGTGACAAAGCTAAGGAATGGCTTGGTAATGGTGCGCAACCAACGGAAACGGTTCGCCGTTTGTTCAAAAATAATGGCATAATCTAGGGGTGTTGGCTTATGAAAGACTTGCTAGAAATTATTGCTAAGCGTCTGGTGGACAAGCCAGAAGCGGTGGAAGTTGTGGTGAAAGAGGGAAACCGTGGCAGTGTTTTGGAGCTTCGTGTTGACCCCGATGACATTGGCAAGGTAATTGGCAAGCAAGGTAAGATTGCTAAAGCCATCCGTTCCGTTATCCGTGCCGCCGCAATTCATAACAAAGAGTTTGTTTCTGTGGACATTGTCCCCAATGATTAGGGGGCTGTCGTGGATTATTTGCAAATAGGCAAAATCGTTAATACCGTTGGTGTTCGGGGCGAGATTAAAATTTACCCCACCACCGACGACCCAAAACGGTTTAGCCTGCTTAGTGAAATTGAAACCTTGGACACAAAGGGTATTAAAAAGGTCTTTGCAATTGAAAAGGTTCGTTATCAAAAAAACTTGGTTATTATGAAACTTAGTGGCGTGGACGATATGGACACCGCCACTGGTTTGCGTGGATATACCATTATTGTTGACCGTGCCAACGCCCTTCCGCTGGATGAAGACCAATATTATATTGCTGACTTGATAGAGCTTGATGTTACCACGGAAGAAGGGCAGAAACTGGGTGTTATAGCTGATGTTTTGCAGACTGGTGCAAATGATGTTTATGTTGTCCGACCAGAAGTTGGCAAAGATATACTTATCCCCGCCATTAAACAATGTGTTATAAACGTGGACGTGGCTGGCGGAAAGGTTGTTGTTCGTTTAATGGAAGGGTTGATGCCATGAATTTCCATATATTAACCCTTTTCCCTGAGGTTTTCGAGGGGCTTAACCACTCAATGATAAAGCGGGGGGTGGATGATGGTAAAATCACCGTAAACCCTGTAAATATCAGGGATTTTGCGGACAACACCCGCCGTCAAACAGATGGATACCCCTATGGGGGCGGTGCAGGCATGATAATTTCTGCCCCGCCCATTTATGATGCGTGGAAAAGTTTGAACTTGCCTCATTCCCGTGTGGTTTACCTGACGCCCAGCGGTAAGGTGTTTAATCAGACTACGGCACATGAGTTGGCACAAGAAGCAGATTTAGTGCTACTTTGCGGGCATTACGAAGGGATAGACCAGCGGATTATCAACCAAATTGTCACCGATGAAATCTCACTTGGTGATTTTGTGCTGACAGGGGGCGAAATCCCCGCAATGGCGGTGATTGATGCGGTTGCCCGCCTTGTCCCTGGGGTTATCAAAGCGGAATCCTTGGAGCATGAAAGCTTCGCAAATTCTGACGGTTTGTTGGAATATCCTCAGTACACCCGCCCATTTGATTTTATGGGACAAACTGTTCCAGAGGTGTTGCTAAGTGGACATCACGGTGAGGTTAAAAAGTGGCGCAGACAGCAAGCCCTAGAAGCCACAAAACGCAAGCGTCCCGACCTTCTAAGGGGGTCAATCCATGAATAAGACCGTGGCAGCAACAACCATTGGATGCAAGGTGAATTTTTACGACACACAGGGTATTTTAGAACAATTTACCAAAGCGGGTTATACGATTGTGGATTTTACCGAAATTGCCGATGTTTATGTTGTAAATACTTGTTCCGTCACCAATCTTGCGGACAAAAAAAGTCGGCAGATGATTGGGCGAGCCAAACAACGAAACCCACAAGCAATTGTGGTTTCCGTAGGTTGCTCCAGCCAAGCTAACCCCAGTGTTTACAAGGATTTGGGTGTGGATATTGTTATGGGAACAACTGAACGTAACCAGCTAGTTAATCACATTGAGAGTTTTGAAAAACAACCAATTGTTCATGTTGCTACAGATATTCGTGGTGATGAAACTTTTGAAAGCACCACAATTTCCACTGATAGCGACCGCACACGTGCCTTTTTGAAAATCCAAGACGGTTGCGATAATTTTTGCACTTATTGTATAATTCCTCATGTTCGGGGCAAATCTCGCTCACGTGATTTTGAGGACGTTATGTCACAAGCCACACAATTTGCTGAAAATGGCTACAAAGAAATTGTGGTGGCGGGTATTCATGTGGCATCTTATGGGAAAGATTTACAAGATAGGAATTTGATTGATGTATTGTCAGCCATTACTCGACTGGAAGGGATTGAGAGGGTTCGCCTAAGCTCTGTTGAGCCAAATGTAATAACGCCCGAATTTTGCGAATTTGTAGCAAAAACACCAAAATTTTGCGACCACTTGCATCTTTCTCTACAGTCTGGCAGTAATGGGATTTTGAAACTAATGAACCGCAAATACACCACAGATGATTATTACAGGGCAGTGGAGCAAATCCGCACCGTTCGCCCAAAAATCAACATAACCACTGATGTTATTGCTGGTTTTCCCACAGAGGAAGAAAGCGACCATTCACAAACTAAACAATTTCTACAAACTATTAGACTATCAAAAATTCATGTATTCCCATTCTCTGCTAAGATGGGGACTGGTGCGGCTGGCATGGCTGGGCAAATCCCTAAAAGTGTGAAAAAACAGCGTTGCAAGGAATTGTTGGAGATAAGTGACAGACAGGAAAACGCCTATTATCAGTCTTTTGTGGGCAAGGTTATGTCTGTACTGGTGGAAGAAACCACCAAAGACGGCTTTTTCTTAGGAAAAACCACAAACTATATGCCTGTGGCTTTCACGGCAGATAAATCAGATTTAGCCAATCAGATTGTTGCTGTAAAATTAAATTCTGTTGATAAAAACAGACTTGTTGGAATTCTTCAATAAATTTTTGTTGCATTTTTTTCGCAAATGGGTTAAAATAGAAATACCGACGGTTTCGTTTTTCGTTTTGGAGGTTACCTATGCAAACCAGAGATTTATCACAAACCCAGAAAATCAGCTTTATTGGAAAAGAGAAAAAAACCCGCGCCCAATCCGTTTTGGAAGATGTTCGGGATGCTTTGCTTGAAAAAGGGTACGACCCCGCCATACAAATTGTGGGGTATATTATGAGTGGCGACCCCACATATATCACCAGCCACAACAACGCCCGCAGTATGATTGGGCGATTGGAACGGGACGAAATTCTGGAAGAATTGGTGAATTTTTATTTTGCAAACAAACGATAACTTGAACATGGCGACCACATCAAATCGTATTTTGGGGCTTGATTACGGTGATGTGCGAGTTGGCGTGGCAGTTTCCGACCTTTTGGGGTGGACAGCCAATGGCTTGCCCACCATATCCCGCAAAAACCCCATAGACCATAAATCAACAATAGAAGAAATTGGAAAAATTTTGAATGAGCATCAGGTTCAGAAAATTGTGCTTGGATATCCCAAAAATATGGATGGTACAGAAGGGGAAAATTGCCGAAAAGTGCAGAATTTTGCCAAACAACTAGGTAAGGCATACCCCCATGTGGGAATAGATTTTTTTGACGAGCGTTTAACAACCGCTTCCGCCCTGCAAACCTTTAATTTAATGGGTGCTGGGGCTGATGTGAAGCGTAAAAATGTGGATAAAATGGCGGCACAATTAATCTTGCAGGGTTATTTGGATTACACCGCCCGAAATATAAAGGAGAACGAAATTATGGCTACTGACAAGGATTTGAATGAGAATTTTGACGACATGGAAGAAATGGAAGTCGAAACAATTGTAATGACCGATGATGACGGCAACGAAATCGAATATATCATCATTGATGAGTTTGAAAAAGATGGAACCACCTTTTTGGTGATGATTGATGCTGAAGAAATTGAGAATGATGAAGTTGAAGCCGTTATTTTCAAGCAGATTGGTGCTGAAGAAGAAAACTTTGTTTATGAGGAAATTAGCGAAGCGGAGTACGAAATGTTAGAACCCGAATTAAAGAACAGACTGGCGGATTTTGACTTCGAGTAAAAATTTCAATAAGAATTTTTGACTATCGGACATAAAGTGCAGGAGATGCACTGTTATTTTAATATGAATTTATAGGGGTGTATACTGACACCCCAGTTAGGAGGTATTCTTTTTTGGCTACGAAAAAAAATAAATTAAAGGTGTTTGCCTTGGGCGGTTTGCAAGAAATTGGCAAAAACATCACTGTTTTTGAGTACGGACAAGATATTTTGGTGGTGGATGCTGGAATTGCTTTCCCAGAGGACGATATGCTAGGCATAGACCTTGTTATCCCTGATTTTACTTACTTGGTTCAGAATAAGAACCGAATTAAAGGTATTGTAATAACCCATGGTCACGAGGACCATATTGGAAGTTTGCCATATTTATTAAGGGATGTTGAAGCTCCGATTTATGCTACAAGGCTGACTCTTGGGCTTTTGGACATTAAGTTCAAAGAACATAAATTGATGGACAAAGTTCAGCGAAAATGTGTGGTTGCTGGCGAAACAGTCAAAATCGGCAATTTTACCGTCGAATTTATCGCTGTAACCCACTCTATTGCCGATTCTGTGGGACTTTGTATCAAAGCACCCAACACCACCGTTGTCCACACAGGGGACTTCAAAATCGACCATACCCCAGTTGATGGTGGGCATATTGACTTGCAGCGTTTTGCGGAGCTTGGCAAAGAAGGTGTTGACCTGCTTTTGTGCGACTCTACCAATGTGGAAGTGGAAGGGTTTACCATGAGCGAAAAGCACGTGGGCGTACTTTTCGAGCGTATTTTTGACCAAAACCCCGACAACCGAATTATGGTTGCCACTTTCTCATCAAATATCCATCGCATCCAGCAGGTAATTGATTCTGCTGTGAAGCATTACCGTAAGGTTGCCGTTGTCGGACGTTCTATGAGCAACACGGTGAAGGTGGCACAGGAGCTGGGTTATCTGAAAATCCCTGGACGTGTGCTGATTGATGCGAGTCAAATTAACAACTACGAAGACAAACAAATTACAATTATTACCACTGGAAGCCAAGGCGAGCCAATGTCAGCACTTTCACGCATGGCAATGTCTGAGCATAAGCAGGTTAGCATAAAACCTGGGGATGTGGTCGTTATTTCCGCATCATCTATCCCGGGTAATGAAAAAGCCGTTAGCAAAGTCGTTGACTTGCTTTTCAAAAAGGATGCAAAGGTGCTGTATGATGGTCTTGCGGATGTTCACGTGTCGGGTCACGCCAAGCGTGAGGAACTAAAGATTATGCACGCCCTTGTAAAACCAAGGTTTTTCATGCCTGTACATGGGGAATATCGCCACCTGAAAATGCACAAACGCCTGGCAATGGAAATGGGTACGCCAAAGGAAAATTGCTTCTGCCTTGAAATTG
Source organism: Defluviitaleaceae bacterium (assembly GCA_009780485.1). GTDB lineage: Bacteria > Bacillota > Clostridia > Lachnospirales > WRAX01 > WRAX01. Next base: position 7,409 of record WQZZ01000046.1, read on the forward strand.
GCGAGGTATTGGAAATTAATAAAGCGGGGGCGAAACTTAATGGAACCGTCCCATCTGGTGCCGTTTTTGTGGACGGCTCTGGGGTAGGGGACGTGGGCAATATTGTTCTGCGTGACCGCCGCATCCTGTCCCAAGACGGCTTGATTATCGCAGTTGTCACATACAATGCCAAAACCAAAAAGCTCGCCACAAAACCCGACATTATATCTCGTGGTTTCGTTTATGTCAAGGAAAGCGAAAAGTTGATGGCAGAGGCTCGTAAGGTCGTAGAAAAAGCCCATGTGGAATGGGAAGCCAATCAAAAAGACGGAGATTGGGGCAATATCAAGAATACCATTAAAGAGGATTTACGCAAGCTAATGTGGAGTAAAACTAAGCGTAACCCTATGATTTTGCCTGTCGTAATCGAGGTGTAGTTTAATGCTAAAGAAAGTCATTGACATAAGCAACTATCTGTTTGGCGGATTGTTTAACATAGGGCTAGCAATAGCCCTAATTGTGCTTGCGTATTTTGTCACCACATGGGCTTTTGACCAAGGCATGGGCTTTTTGGCGGATGATTATACCCTTACCGCAGAAGCCCGTGAGGTTGTGGTGGAAATCCCCGAAGATGCTGGCAGACGGGACATTGCAAGGATTTTATACGAAAGCGACCTAATAAACAATGAGCTAATGTTTTATTTCGAGTCCTTTTTTAATGGCTCTGCAAACCATTTTCGTCACGGCACTTTTAGTCTAAACACAGCCATGCCTAATTCTTATCTAATGTATGCTCTGAGTAGTTTAGATTATCTTCATGTGGAGGAAGGGCGTCTACTGGTTATAGAAGGTCTAACCAATTGGCAGGTAGCAGAGCTTGCCGCAACTATGGGCTACTTCACGGCTTCAGACTTCTTGTATGAGCTGGAAAATGGCGTTTTTGTCCATGATTTTTTGGCAGATTTAGGCGAGCGACAGAACCGTTTACAAGGCTTTTTGTTTCCAGCCACCTACAACCTACCCCCAAACCCAGTACCAAGGGATTTGATAGTGCGGATGCTGGATGCTTTTGGTGATACCTTTAACCAAGATATGTGGGGAAGTCTGGCACAAATGCACTTTCATCTTGGCTGGCAACCCACATTGGAACAATTAATTACCATAGCAAGCATCGTGGAAGCCGAAACCACCATCGAAAACATTCATCAACGTCCCTTGGTTTCTAGTGTTATTTACAACCGTCTTGAAGCAGGTATGCCCTTGGAAATGATTTCTACCGTGGTTTTTGCCACAAATACACGTCAAGATATGCTAACCCCTTCCAGCTTCCAGCATCCGTCGCCTTACAACACCTTTAACCGCACAGGTCTACCTGTTGGACCAATTTCTAACCCAGGACTAAGCTCTATTGAAGCGGCACTAAGTCCTGCAAACACAAATTATTTGTTTATGGCGGAGCTTCTTGACGGAAGTGGCGGACATTTTTTCACCGCCAGCCACGAGGAATATTTGGAGTTTATCGCCCAGCGTGATGCTGTCACCGAGGAGAGTGACGGTTAATGACAACACCAACTTGGTCGGAAATTTTGGAGTTTTTAGATAAATTTAACGGTCTGCAACCAAGCTGGTTGGGAGAGGTTCAAGGACAATCCTACAAAGAGGGCTTGCCCATAATCATGCGGGACGTAGCTAATTTTTTGTCACTACTACTTACCTTAAAACAACCCAAAAACATTTTGGAAATTGGCTGTGCCGAAGGCTTTTCAGCAATGATGCTTGCTGGGTTTGCACCCGTCACTACAATTGAGCGGTTTCCTGTGATGATAGAGAGGGCAAGGGATAATTTTGACAAATTCGGAATGGCAGATAGAATTACGCTGATTAACGAATGTGGCTCCATCGTCTTACCCCGCTTGGTTACAGAAAATAAAAAGTTTGATTTTGTATTTATGGATTGTGGCAAAGGGCAGTATTCTCGTTTTTTCCCCCATGTTTTAGAGCTTCTAGAAGTGGGTGGGATTGTTTGCGTTGATGATGTCTTGCAAAACGGAACTCTCGCCCAAGATGTTGAAACCATACCTCGTCGCCTACGAACAATCCATCGCAATCTTAACGAATTTTTGCATCAAGCCACCAACCACCCCCAGCTAAAGTCCACAATTTTGCCTATTGGAGATGGTTTACTTGTCTGCACCAAAATATAATATTAGGGGGAATGAAAAGTGGAAAAAATAATAATTTCAAATGTAAAAACTGCCGAATGTCATTGGGACGCAAATCTAAACAAGCAATTTGACCCAGACGGTAATCATAAGCAATCTTTTGAATTTCAAAGAAGCAGTGTAAGCAAGCCTTCTGCACAAGGTTGGGGAAAGCTGGGCGTACATTTTCACACAATCTTGCCAGGAAAAACTAATTACCCTTATCACTATCATGCGGCAAATGAAGAAGTTTATTATATAATTAGCGGAGAAGGGACACTAAAAACACCAGAAGGTGACAAAGTTGTTTCAGAGGGTGATGCCATTGTTATGCCTGCACATGAAAACGGGGCGCATAAGCTGACCAATACATCGGATAAACCACTGGTGTATTTAGAAGTCAAAACCGAAAACACGCCAGATATAGTAATGTACCCAGACACCCCTGAAAAATTTTTGGTTATGTCCTCAAAGGTTTTTGCTAAGGCATTCGACGTTAATGCTGCAATAAATTATCTTTCTGGCGAATAAGGAGAATTTTATATGAAAGTCGGACAAATGGTAAATGTTAACGGTAAGAACATGCACCTTAGGGTTATGGGGTCTGGTGGCAAAACCGTGGTGCTGATGCCTGGATGGGGTTTACCTTTGCCGACACTAGATTTTGCACCACTTATGCGGGATTTAGCAGAACACCACACGGTTTGTACAATAGAATTTTTCGGATATGGGTACAGCGACCCAATCGACAGACCTCACACCAACGAAAACTATATGAATGAAATACGTGAAGCATTGACATTTGCGGGCTTAAAGCCGCCATATGTGCTTATGCCACATTCCTGTGCAGGGGTTTATTGTGAATATTATGCCACCAAACACCCTGATGAGGTGGAAGCTCTAATTTTAATAGACACATCCCCTACGGTGATGGAATTTGCAGAAACCATGGTTATCCCTGAGAAAAAGTATGAGAAGCTTTTGAAAATGAAGCCTTCAAAATGGCAGGAAAAACTAATACCCCTTTACATGAAACTGGCTGGCGAAAGACAGATGCACATTAAAGCAGGATACACATACGATGAGCTTATGGCGATACACGTGGTTGGCAACCATATGCCAACATTGGTGGCACAAAGCAAGGCACTGGCAGACAATGTGCGGGAAGTGGCAGGGCTAGAAATGCCACCAAATATACCCATAGTATACCTTTCTGCATACAATAAAAAAATTCAAGCCAAGTACGGAAAAATTTTTGATAAGCACATGGAAAGGCTTGGTGAATCTGCAAAACGGGTGGTTGTGAAAGGTGCAAGTCACCTAGATATTTTTTGGAAAAGAGAGTTTCGTAAAATTATTTTAGAGGAATTGGAAAGGTTGTAAGGGGTGCCGAATTTGGATATTAATTATAAAAATAAAGTTGAATTACTTGCCCCAGCAGGGGATATGGAGCGTTTGCAGGTGGCAGTTGCCCATGGTGCAGATGCGGTTTATTTGGGTGGTACAAGCCTTGGTTTGCGTGCAAAAGCTAAAAATTTCGATATGAACCAAATCAAGGAAGCTGTGAAATACGCCCATGCCCGTGGAGTTAAAGTTTTTGTAACCGCTAATGTTTTCGCCCACAATGAAGATTACACTGGCATGACAGAATATTTTCAGGAACTGGCAGAAATTAGCGTAGATGCGTTGATAATTTCTGACCCTGGTGTTTTCTCTGTCGCTAAAAGTGCTGTGCCAGACATGGAAATACATATTAGCACACAAGCGAATATTACTAGCTACCAGTCATCCCTGTTTTGGGCTGGCTTGGGGGCTTCCCGTGTTGTTTTGGCACGTGAATTAAGTTTAACGGAAATAAAAGAAATCTACCAAAAGACAAAGGATAAAATTCTCTTGGAAACTTTTGTTCATGGCTCTATGTGTGTTGCGTATTCTGGGCGTTGTATGCTTTCTGCCTTTATGACCCACAGGGGGGCAAACCGTGGCGAATGTACCAATGCCTGCCGTTTCAAGTATGTTTTGCAAGAAGAAAAGCGGGCAGGGGATTATTACCCGATTTACGAGGATGACGGCGGTACATTTATCCTTAATTCTAAGGATTTGTGCATGATACATCATATACCACAAATGCTGGATGCAGGCATCGCTTCCCTAAAAATTGAAGGACGCATGAAAACTCCGTTTTACGTTGCTACTGTGGTGAAAACTTATCGGGAAGCCATCGACGATTATTATAGTGACCCCGCCCTATACGAAAGCAAAAAGGACTATTATATCAGCGAATTACTAAAATCTTCTAACCGTGACTTTTCGACTGGATTCTATCTGGGTCTGCCAGGTACTGACGGACAAATTTACCACGAGGACAGCCGTGGGCAAACCCATAATTTTATAGCAATTGTGCGGGATTACGATGAAACCACGGGCATTGCCACTTTGGAGCAACGTAACAAATTCTCTGTAGGTGAAGAAGTGGAGTTTTTGCGGGCGAAAAGACCAAATTTTTCCCAAAAAGTAGAATTGTTGACTGATGAGGAAGGCAATCATGTGCAATCTGCCCCTCACGCACAACAAATTTTGAAAATGAAAGTTGATGAACCCGTATCACCACTTGATATTTTGCGGGGGCGAATATGATTTTAGGTATTGGCACGGACATTGTTGAAATTTCTAGGATTGAGCGGTCAATCAACAACCCATCCTTTCTCAAAAAATGCTACACCCAGCAAGAAATTGAATACTGCACACGCAAAGGAGCCGTCAGTTTTGCTGGGTTGTTTGCCGCTAAAGAAGCTGTGTCAAAAGCTTTAGGAACGGGGTTTTTAGGCTTTTCGCCTGCTGACATAAGAATCAGCCGTAACAAGTCGGGGCAACCTATGGTTGAGTTGTCTGATAAGGTGAAAACCCCACCAAACAGCCAAATCATGCTAACAATTGCACATGAAAAAACCTTTGCTACTGCAACTGCAATTCTTGTTTCATTGCCTGTACTCTAAATAAGTAAAATACGTAAACCTTGACAAGGACGGGCAATGCCCGCCCCTACCGTGTTGATACCAGCCTTTTACTTAGGTGGTGTCCATGCACAAATGGTAGGGGCGGGCGTTGCCCGTCCTTGTTCGTGATTTACTTGACAAAGCAGATGTGGTTGTGATATACTTATCTCATATTTACGAAAGGAGGTTTTTATTATGAAGTTTTACGCAAATCAAGGGAGGTGCAATTCGCTTTAACATTGGCGTGCTTGTTACCTACCCAAATTACGGAGGTAACATTATGGATTTGAAACAATTGTTTAAGGATATGGAAGAAGGTCTAATTTACGACGATTTAGATTATGGGCAACTAGTCAAAGATATTGAGCCAAAAGAACTTATCAAGGCTATATTAGATAATATCGGAAGCACCAATTCGCTGGTGCGGGAAAATGTTTGCTATATGCCAACTTATATGGTTTATTACGACCTTATTAGTCTTGAAGATGCCCGCAATGTTTTTATGGCATTGATTGGGGATGACCACTTGTTTAAGGGACTTGGCACAACGGAATGTGATTCGGTTTTTAACCGTGCTTTCTCGTCACTTGCTATTGGTAGTCTTTTGGACCAAGATGAGGACAAAGGGTTTTTGGATGAAGGTCAATTCACACAAACCTTGGACAAAATTGTGGAATATATGCACAAAGAGGTAGACCGTCGGGGTTTTGTGCTTGGCAAAGGTTGGGCTCATGCGGTGGCTCATGGTGCGGATATGTTGGCGGCTTTGGTCAGGCATCCTAGGTTCACCATGGAGCAAGCAGACAAAATTCTTGACTGTGTCAAATTTCAACTAAATTGTGACAAGAAATTTGTGGATGGTGATGAAAACAGACTTGCCAATGTCATACCAGCACTTATCAAAAAAGGGCTGGGTGGCGACCGACTGAAAAGCTGGATTGAAAGTCTTTTACCAAAAATAACGGCAAAGATTTACACCGATGAACATTACCGCAGTCTTGCACCTTTGGAAAATGTACGTGGTTTCCTTGTATATCTATATCTTATTTTAGGTGACGACGATGTGAGTGTTGATTTAGCTAAATTTGTTAAAGAATTTAGGTCACAATCCTGGCAAAAAGCCCACGAAGCTAGTTAAATAAACAAAAAAGCGACCGAGGGTGGTCGCTTTTTTGTTAGAAGTCAGCACGGTTTAATGTTTCAATAAGGGATGGATTTTTGGCAGGTTTTTTATCTTGAGGCAAGGTGTCTTTGCTGTTTTTTAAGGACATACTAATCAACTCCTCTCATAAAGCTATGTTTGCCAAAACCCTAATTACTATACAAAAAACGACAGATGGTCATTAATCTGCCGTTTCATAATTTTCTGTAATTTGTTGCAAACACGGCTCGATAAATTCGCAAGCCACGGCTTTTTTGTCTTTTGCTGCGTACATTTTGCGTACGGTTGCCGCATCAAGCAAAATTGTTTCTGCGGCTTTTTGTGCCTGTTCTTCGGTTAGTTGGTATTTCTTGGCAAGTTCACAAAACACACCATTGCAAATTTCCAGCATATCCTTTGTATCGTCCTTTACAAATTTGCCGATGATTTTTTCAAAAATCGTACTGAAGGCAAAACCAAGCACACCCGCACCAATAACACCAGCAATTATGCCTATTACGGCGTTTTGGAAAAGGATGTATCCAATGTTTTGCCCGCCATACCACCCAGCCGTGCCACCAACCAACAAAAGTGCCGCCATTACAACATTTATGATGTATTGCTTCAAAGAAATGCGCTTGCGTATGAACAAATATGTGTCAATGGAAACCAGCACCACGGCAGATATTATGCGTGTGATGATATTTGCACGAAGAAGCTGGAAGGCGGAACGCATAATTAAGCGAGGACCGATTGTGACGATGTTATACAGTACCTGTGCCGCCTTGGGTGCC
>WQZZ01000047.1 GCA_009780485.1 Defluviitaleaceae bacterium
CAAGATTGGTTAGGTCACGACCAACCTCGCCCATGTCTTTGTTGCGAACATTACCAAGTACATTGTCAGAAAATTGTGCAATTTTGTTTTGAGTGCTAACACCGTAATTCATCACAACGGCAGTGCTACCAATGTCAATTTGCCCCATAAAGCCCTTAACGGCTGTCTGCTCTTCCTCACTAAGTGCCGCCATGGAAAATTGTGGGTCTGCTGGGCGTGCCGCTTCTTCTTGTGCTGTCTGCAAATTATATTTTGGCGGGGCTTCCCCTAAATCCAACGTCAAAGTTGGTACATTGGACATATTATTTCCCCTCCTTTTTCTTAGCGATTTTAGACATATCCCATTTTTTACCGAAATTTGCCTGCATTGCTGCCGCTGGTACTTTTTCACTCATTTCTGCCGCCATACGCTCCCTGTGGGTTGCTGCTGGCTCTTCTACCGTCTTGTTGTCACTTGCAACCGTGTTGTTTCCGTCTTTTTCCATTAAATCCATAGGTATCTCCTCCAAAAATCTTGATTGCGGATTATATCTTGTTTCTCCATTTGTCATTCTACGCTGGGCGCAAGTAATAAACAACTGTTCCCTAGCCCTTGTTATTCCTACATAGCACAAACGCCGTTCTTCTTCCACTTCCTTTTTGTCACCTGTTGCGGCACGGTATCCAGGGAAAACCCCTTCTTCCAAACCTGGTAAAAACACGGTTGGAAACTCCAGCCCCTTAGACGAGTGCAGGGTCATTAACGCCACGGCATCATCATTTTCATTAAGGGCATCAATGTCGGCAACTAATGCCACTTCCTCCAAAAAAGCTGGCAGGGTTACATCACCATCGAAATTTTGTTCAAATTCAGCAACTTTGCTTACAAGCTCGGCGAGGTTTGCGGCTCTGTCTGTGCCTTGTGCCTCATCCTCATCTGCTACGGATTTATCATACCCACTTTTTATAAGTACAGACTTGGCAAACTCACCTAAATCTAAATTTTGGGCATCATCCTGCAAATCCTCAATAAGCCGAACAAATTCCTGTATTTTTGTTGCCCTCGCCTTGTTTTGGGTCAGCTCCCCTGCCCTTTGTAGGGCTTCGTAAAACTTAATTCCCTGCTCTCTTGCCACGTTTTCAAAATATTCGATTGCCGCATCACCGATGCCCCGTTTTGGCACATTTATAATGCGTTTTATAGAAATATCATCCATGGGATTGGCAATGGCACGCATATATGATAACGCATCTTTGATTTCACGACGCTCATAAAAACGAAGTCCGCCAAAAATCCGATAAGGGATGTTTTGCTGCACCAGCTTATCCTCAATAACACGGGACATGGCATTGGTGCGGTACAATATGGCAAAATCCTTGCGGGGTTGACCCTTCGTCACACCTTCCGAAATTTTATCTACTATATAAATGGCTTCTGCCAAGTCGCTTTCGGCTTTATAAAAACGTAGCGGTTCGCCCCCATCAGCTTCTGTCCACAACTTTTTACCCTTGCGCCCTTCATTGTTGGCGATTACGGCATTGGCAGCTTCCAAAATTTTGCTGGTGGAACGGTAATTCTGCTCCAATTTAATAGTAACAGCACCAGCAAAATCCTTTTCAAAATCCAAAATATTACGGATATTAGCCCCACGCCACCCATAAATACTTTGGTCATCATCCCCCACCACACAAATGTTGCCATGACCACTAGCAAGCATACGCACCAAATTATATTGGGCGGTGTTGGTGTCTTGATATTCGTCCACCATGATATAGCGAAAGCGATGGGCGTACTTTTCCAACACCTCAGGGTGTTTTTGGAATAACTCCAGCGTTTTTAAGATTATATCATCAAAGTCTAAAGCATTATTACTCTCCAAATGCCTTTGGTAAACCTTATAAATCTCCGCAACCTTCTCCGCACGGTAATTGCCAGAGTATTTGGCAAATTCGGCAGGTCCAATCATCTCATCTTTGGCTCTGCCAATCTCCCCCAAAACCGCCTTGGGATTATACATCTTGTCGTTGACATTAAGCTCTTTTATCACAAATTTCATCAGCCTTGTGCTGTCGTCGGTGTCGTAAATTGTGAAAGAATTGTCATATCCCAAATGGTGAATATCCCTACGCAAAATCCGCACACAACAGGCGTGGAAAGTGGAAATCCACATATCATTTGCACCACGTGGCAATAAATGCTCCGCACGCTCTCGCATTTCCTTGGCGGCACGGTTAGTAAATGTGATAGCCAAAATGTTGTAGGCTTGTGCAAAATTGCTGGCAATATACGCCATGCGGTGTGTCAACACCCGTGTCTTACCACTGCCCGCCCCCGCAATTAAAAGAAGGGGTCCTTCCGTGTGCAAAACCGCCCTTGCCTGTTCGGGGTTTAACCCCTTTGTAAAATCTATGTCCATATCCAAAATAATCCCCCTAACATTCTTATTAATTATACACCAAGCCCCCTATACTTGTAAACCCCAAATCAATTATCAAACATTATCTAATTAACCAAGAAAAGAATTGCGTTTTCTTTGTATTTGTTATATAATGGTCTTGTGTACAAATAAATCTCGTGTCGACCGACTAATGCAAGCAAACCGCAATAACTTTGAAGGGGGAAATGTAAATGAAGTTCAAAAGGAATTTCTTTGCAATGTTATTGGCGATTGTAATGGTGTTTTCCGTAGCCCTAGTTATCACAGAGCATCAACCAATTGTTGTAGAGTATCAAAACACACAAGAAGATAACCTGACAGGTTTAGAAACTTGGACAAGTCAGGGCTTTTCCGAGATATACAGAGATGATAGTTTGTCTGTATACATTAACCAAGATTTATTAGGAATTATGCCTCAAGATGACGTATTCTCCTTAATAGAGGAGTTTTATGGAACAGATAGTGTAATTAGAATATTAAGCTATAGCGTTGCGGACAACTTATCCTATGATGATGAAATGTTTCAACCGTTGTTTGACTTCTCCGCTTTAGAGGAAACCCTTGAAAACCCAAAGCCATAACTTATTTTGTAGGTCTATTTGAAAGTCAGTGGTATTTTTGTTGGAATGCTGTATTGCTTTTGGCTTTGAATTGTGTTACAATACCCGCATGACATACAAAAATATTCTTGAAGCGACATTTATAAGTCGCCCAAACCGCTTTATTGCGGAAATTGAGGTGGGTGGCATTCGTCACCTTGCCCATGTAAAAAACACAGGACGCTGTAAGGAATTGTTAATCCCAAACACGCCTGTGTATGTGGAGCAAAACGACAATCCCGACCGCAAAACAAAATTTAGCCTAATTTCCGTTTATAAGGGTGACAGACTAATAAACATGGACAGCCAAGCCCCAAATAAAGTGTTTTTAGAACACTTACAAGCAGATGGCTTTGCTGATTTTTCTGGCATAACCCACATAAAAACCGAATCGAAGTTTGGCAACTCTCGTTTAGATATTTACGCAGAGGCAGGCGGTCGCCGTGCCTTTTTTGAGGTTAAGGGCGTAACGCTTGAAACGGACGGAGTTGCAAAATTCCCAGACGCACCAACCCAGCGGGGCATCAAACACCTGCAAGAATTAGAAAAAGCCATTATCGCTGGCTATGAAGCCTTCATCATCTTTGTAATCCAAATGGATTGCATTAGTCATTTTACTCCAAACCATCAAACCCATCCAGAATTTGCTATGGCTCTCGCCCATGCCATGTCAAATGGTGTAAATGCCCACGCATTAACCTGCAAAATAACAAATAACTCAATAAAAATAAATAATTTTGTAGAGGTAAAAATGCCTAAATAATGGGCTTTGTAGGCAGTATCAATATTTATTTTGGGCTGTTTTGGCAAAAAAAGCTTGACGACTTGTTACAAATGTGTTAAGATGTGAATAAGTTATTACATAGGGGCAGGCTTTATGCTGGGCTATGCCCTTTAATGTTACCAAATTTTAACCGAAGACGGCTAAAACAGGTATAAGTTTGGTGATTTATGACTATAGTGTGAAATATAGCCCTATAATTATGAAATTTTCAGTCATAATTATTACAAATGTTTTAATAAACAAGCGGCGTATTTTGCAGACCCAAACGGGTCACACAAGGAGGTAAAAAATGAGTAAGATTGCAACAAAAATCAAGTCGAATTTCAAAAAATTTAATATGGTAGTTGCTGGTGTTCTAATTGCCCTTACCGTGTTCTTGGTAAGTGCAGACATTTTTGAAGGTGCAACCTTCGGCGTTTTGTTGGTGGATGACGGCTACACAACAAGTGTGTACACAGGTAAAGCCACTGTGGCTGGTTTGCTAGAAGAACTGGAAATAGAGCTTCATCCCTTTGACAACCTTTCCGTTCCGCTTTATAGCACACTTAGCCGTGGTACAGTAATTGTAATCGACCGTGCAATCCCTGTATATGTTAGTATTGATGGCAGCACTGATACCATTCCGTTCTATGCCCGTCCAGACGCTGGTTTGGCGACCTTGGTATCAGACTTTCGCAGGGCTAATATCGGCAACTTCATGTTTGATGCAGAACTTGCCCAGCATCGTCCAGAAGCAGGCGAAACCATCTATCTACAATCCGTCAACTGGGTGTTGCGTGATGTAGAGTCCCAAATACCCTACACAAGAGAATATAACGAAACTTTTACGCTACCCTTAGACTACGTCCAAATTTACCGTGAGGGAGTTATGGGTAGCCAAAACACCACCTATCATATTGAGTATGTAGGTGGTGTGGAAGCACGACGTGAGGTAATGTCTTACGAGATACTATCCGAGCCACAATCGGAAATTGCTTACATTGGTGTGGCTTTGCCATCTGGTACAGGTATGTCCGCTTGCGGTGAAATCTTTAACTACAGCCGTTTGATGTTAGTAGAGTCTACAGCATATACTCTAAGTGTCAGTTGCACAGGGCGCACACCCGACCACCCCCACTGGGGCAGAACAGCCAGCGGAATGATGGCACAAGTGGGCATTGTGGCTGTTGACACTAATGTAATTCCCTTCCACACACGTATGTATATCGAAGGTTATGGTTTTGCCGTGGCTGGCGACCGTGGAGGGGCAATACGTGGACACAAAATTGACGTTTTCTTCGACACCATGGCAGAAGCCCGCCAATGGGGCAGACAGCACGGCGTAAGAGTTTGGATTTTAGAATAACAGCATAGAAAAACCCCTGCGGAAATATTTTCTGCAGGGGTTTTTTGAATTGGGACGATATTATTGTAGGTTTTTGCACAAAAAACCTTGACAAGACCTTCCAAAATATTATATAATATTTTTGCAACAACCACCTAGGTGGTGTATAATATTCCTTATTAAGTCCGAGTGAATTTGAAAACACGCAATGGCGGCTTAGAAGCCAGCACAGTTTCACCCACCATTGCGTGTCCGCTCGGTCTTACAGACCTAAAGATGATTATACATCATCATGGGTCTAATTTGCAAGCACTTTTTCAAAATTATAATTAGAATAACGGAACAGAAAACCCCCTGCGGAATATCTTCTACAGGGGGTTTTTAATTTAGATGCAAACTTATTAAACGAGCCATTAAAGCCTTCACATACCACCCGTGGTAGGGGCGGGCATTGCCCGTCCCAATTATGCATACGATACCGTACAATCCCGAAGGATAGTGCCAACAGGCATAGGACGGGCAATGCCCGCCCCTACCGATTATGAATTATTTCCTCAGAAAACATATGGCTTTTGGCAGTTGCTGGGCTAAGGTTCATAAACGAATAAAACTTTTCAGCAAGCTCGCCTGGATTATGTGATACAACCTTAAAGCCTTCCAAATCTTCCATGGTTTCAAATATTATGGCACCTGCCCATATAATTGCATTTGACATAATTTAATCTCTCTTATTCAAATTCGGGGGACGAGCTTACTATGGAAATCCACGTTCTGCCACGGTTTAACTGAAGTGGCTCGCCGTCAGCATCTGTCCAACTGGTGGGGGTTTGATGGTTGGGTTTTTCCCAATAAACACGGGTGTACCCGCCCATTGTGGCAAGATAGCCATGTCCACTGCCAACAATTGACACGTTTCGACGACCCTCTGCATCCCCTGCAATTATGTGGATATTTGTCACTTGAACCAGCACGTTGGTGACGCTGATTTGCTCGTCTGTATACTCGTCCATGTGTGGGTTGCCCCAAACATACTTGTAATAATTATCAGTTTCGGGGTCGAAGCGGAAAATGGAACTGTGTGCGGCGATATTTACTGTATTTGCAGGGTTTGCATCTGTAATCTCGGTCGCTTCATCGAGGAAGCCGAACAAACCTAGATTATCTGGGGCAGTCATATCAAACCCTCTTGTCTCGGCAACCTCCAGCAGGTTTGATGCCGATGTAACACTGGAATGTTCCATACCCCTCTCTCGCCTGCGGTCTGGGTCACGCCAAAACACCGTACCATCATAACGCATACCATCCAAATTCGACAACCCAAGATTGGTAATCGTCGCATAACCTGTAGGACTTCCCCCGTGATGCACAAACACAGCCCCAAAATCATTGGCAATTTCTGCCATATAATTTCTACTGGAACGTATTGGCCCGATTTTTTCAGCATCAAAATCTTGAAAAATTGCCACAAGGCGGGTTGTTACGCCTTCTGCCAGTACCTCATAAATAATATCCGCCTGCATCAGCCCAGATTGAGGCATAGCACGGCTTTCGTTGTTAAAAACCACAGCAAAAGGGCGACGGTCAGCCGCTTCTTCACAAATATACAACCCTGTTAGCAGACTAACTGCCATACCCTCTGGCGGGGATGGCTCTGGCTCGGATTCTGGCTCTGGTTCGGGTTCTGCGAACATTTCATGGTCAATTTCCGCCATGGAAATCTCCTCTGGTTCGCCACCACCACAGGCGGAAAAAACCGCTATAATCAGCATTAAGCATATGATTAACAACGCATATTTTCTCATTTTGCCTCCTTATGCAAACACCACAAAATCAGTGATTAGGACAATAACCATTAGTATGCTAATTAAAACGCTAATTGCCCGCATTTTAGTGAAAACTTGGCGAACCACCTTGCCTTCACGATATTGCTTGTATGTAACCCATGTGGAGAACAATAAAAACAAAAGGGACAAAGCCATAAACCAATAAATCATCTTGTTAGTCCCATCCCCTCTAAAATCGCTTCTTGTTTGGCAAACATTTCCGCTTCATTTTCTGGTGTGTCGTGGTCATAGCCTAACAGATGCAAGGTGGCGTGTACAGTTAAAAAAGCCACCTCTCTACGCATGGAATGTCTGTATTCGTGGGCTTGTTGCTGGGCTTTTTCCAGATTAATAATCAAATCACCAAGATTTACATGGATATTTGGATGGTTAGCACGAAGAATATCCTCTCGGCTCATTAGCGGGAAGGATAGCACATCGGTGGTTTCATCTTTGCCACGCAATTCAAGGTTAAGTTCGTGCATTCGTTGGTTTGTTACCAATCGGGCAGATACGCCAACGGAAAACACGATATTTTCATGGCGTAAGGTTGCAAAAAAAGCTTCTTGTGACAGTTGTTTGTATCGTGAATATAATGCGTTCATTTTTTACCCTTTCTTGGTGGGATATGGTACACGCTCGTGGTGCATCCCTTTGAAAACCCGCATAAATGCGTTGGTAATAGTTGCTAGGTCTTTAATTGTTAGGCTGGATGCGTCCAGTTGCCCGTCATCCAATTTATCCTTTATGAGTTTTTTCACAAATGCTTCCATCTCGTCTGTCGATTTGTCGCCCCTGCCGAATACCGAACGCACGGCGGCTTCACAGGTGTCTGCCAACATAACCACGGCAGTTTCAGGTCTTTGGGGTATGCGGTTTTTGTAGCGATAATCCTTATCGTCTACTTTCAAAATGGGGCTGGCTTTTTGTGCCTTTGATAGAAAGAAACCCATTGTTGACGTGCCATGATGCTCAAATATAAAATCGCTTACAATCGTTGGCAATTTATGTTCTCTTGCCAGCTCCATTCCGTCAGAAATGTGGCTGTTTAACACCTCTACGCTTTCTAATGGTTCCATGCTGTCATGCGGGTTAAAATCAGTTTGGTTTTCGGCGAAATAATGAGGGTATTTCATTTTGCCAATATCGTGATAATACGCCCCAACCCTTGCCAGCACATGGTTTGCACCAATATCGTAACAGGCGGCTTCTGACAGGTTTGCAACTACCAGCGAATGGTGATAAGTCCCTGGGGTTTCAATTAGCAGACGACGCAAAAGGGCGTTGTTGGGGTCTGTCAGCTCCACCAATGTGTTTTGGGTGACAACTTTGAACAGGCTTTCCCATAGGGGTAGCGAACCATAAGCCAGCGTAATTGTCATAACACCGCCAGTCATGGCAAGCACAGCAGACGTTAGGGTATAATCCGAAAATCCACCAGCAAACAGGAAATAATTAGCAAAAACCGTTAATGCGTTCACAAGAATAAACACGCCCGCTGCTAAAAGCATATTGGAGCGTATAACAATCCGTTGAGCTATCATTGCTGCGAAGATGCCGTTGATAATGGCATATGTGACAAACATGGTATCCATGGGGTTCATAACAATTGCGATTAATGACACTCCCACAGTTAGCACGGCAGACAACCTCATGTCAATTAGAATAGACACAAGCATGGCAAAAAGCATAATTGGTGTGAAGTAGAAAGGCAAGACCACCATCAGACGCATCAGCACGACTGCCATCATGTACAGGGCAAACAACAGCATGGTTTGTTTTTTGTGGACAACAATATCTTTTTTGAATAGATAGATGTAGAAAATAGAGATTAGGAAAACCAATGTCACCGTCAGCAAACTGCCAGCCAGCCCTGTAATTATGGTTTCGGCAGTTATACCGATATACCCAAGCTCTACCAAAGCCAAATATGCTTCTTCGTCAATTTCTGAGCCAAGCATGACGATGGTCTGCCCCATTTGAAACCAAATTACATCCGCTTCATCACGGGCTTCTTGGCGTAAACGCTCGGTTTCTGCCACATTTACAACCATATTGATACGCAGAAATTCTGTCGCCAAAATACCACCAATGGCGATATATGTTTCGTCAAAATTATGTCCACGCAGACCTTGCTCGACCTCTGCTACGCTGGTTCTGTTTTCGTATAGTTCTATTTCGACCAATTCCATCAAAGTGGTGTAAAATCTAGCAAATGTAGGGCTGTCGCCTGTTATTATGTGTCGAAATTGGTCGGGGGTTAAGGGTGCATCTAACCTATGTGCATCTGGTAGGGGTCTTTCTTCACCATACTCTGTAACAGGCTGAAAGGGGCGTAAAATAGGCATATACTCGCCACGTAACATGCTTGTTTTTATGAAAAAACCTTCAAAATCTGCCAGCACCTCCGCTGTGATAGAAGGGTCGTACTGCAACTGGGGAAGCACCGCTTCCGCCGCTTCTTCCCTTGCGATATTTGTCTTGTAAATATTTTCAACTTGGCGGTGAGCCTGAAAGTGTACAGGGGAAATAGACCCCACACCGATGTCATGGTTGTATGGCATAATAAAATCCAAGCCAGCCAATGCCAACGTGGCAACATAGGCAACAACAACCAGAACCACGATATAAGTTGGCAATTTACGCCTTTTTCTTTTGTTTGGTGTACTCATTTCTTACCTCTGCCTTCTGGCAATCAACTGTTGCCTTCTGCTTTCCCGTTGATTATCTTGTTTTTCGTAAGCTTCTATAATTTTTTGTACAAGTGGGTGGCGAACCACGTCTTTTTTGGTCAGCATAGAAATCCCGATGCCTTGGATGCCCTTGGTTATGGTTAAAGCTTCTTTTAAGCCTGATTTTGAGCCGTCTGGCAAGTCAATTTGGGTAATGTCCCCTGTGATAACGGCTTTTGAGCCAAATCCGATGCGGGTTAGGAACATTTTCATTTGGGCGGGGGTGGTGTTTTGGGCTTCATCTAACACGATAAAGGAGTTGTCTAACGTGCGTCCCCGCATATACGCCAGTGGAGCAACCTCAATTAATCCTTTTTCCATGTTGCGGTGAAAGGCTTCTTGCCCCATGATTTCAAAAAGTGCGTCATATAGGGGGCGAAGATAAGGGTCGACCTTTTGCTGTAAATCCCCAGGTAGAAACCCCAGTTTCTCGCCAGCTTCAATGGCGGGGCGGGTTAGGATTATACGTCCCACATCCCCCTTTTTGAAAGCGGTGATTGCCATTGCCATTGCCAGATATGTTTTACCCGTACCTGCAGGTCCAACCCCAAAAATCACCGTGTTTTTATTAATTTGGTCGGTGTACTTCTCTTGACCTAAAGTTTTGGGCTTGATTGCCTTGCCTGTGGTGGTAATCGCCACTGCACCGCTGTTTTTGCCTATTTGGGTAATTGTGCCGTCACTTTGGCTTTCTAGCAGATACATAACAGCGGTCAAGTCAATTTCTTCTCCATTTTCTGCCTTTTCTGCCAACTTACGCAGGATTTGCTGTGCTTGCTCTTTGTTGTCACCTGTAATATATAACTGTCCGTCACGATTAACAATTGACACGCCAAGAGCAGCCTCAATAGCTATTATATTTTCATCAAGCTTGCCAAATATTATTGGTAAATGGTTTGGGTTTATCATATTTTTAGTAAGTTCTCCTTTGTTGTTTATTAATTAAGTTTACTGCGGGCTTGAGTGTACACAAAAAACGCAAAGTCATAATTCTCCAACTTAATTATACCCTCTTTATATTACATAGTCAAGAATTTTCAACACAAATATATATAATCTTCACCCAAAAATACCTCCACAGCGGGAGGCATTTTAATTTAGGTGCATATATACAACTTCACGCAAACGGTATCGTCTGTATAAGTGGGACGAGCAATGCTCGCCCCTACATTTGTATAATCACTCTTAATTTATTGATTATTCATTAATTCTTCCATTAGGTTCAGGGCTTCAAGTAGCTGAATATCGTACTCTTGTTCAAGGGTCGAAAGGCGATTTGTTAGTTCAACAGGCATTTCGACATAGTGGGTTGGCACAATGCCTTCACCGTTGATACAGATGCCTGCTGGGGTAAAGTAGCGGGCTATGGTGACTTTGACCGCCGCTCCGCAAGGTAATGGGAACACATTTTGCACCAGACCTTTACCGAAAGTGGTAGTACCTAAAAGCTCACCCACACCAGTGTCACGGACAGCACCCGACAAAATTTCAGAAGCAGATGCAGAATTGCCGTTTACCAAAACAATTAGCGGGATTTCGATTTGTCGAGCGTCAGAATAGGCATTAACACGACGACCGTGGGCATCCTCTGTAAATGTGATAATACCTTCTGGCACAAGCATATCAGCTATGGAATTCACAACATCCAAAAGCCCACCAGGATTGTTACGCACATCCAAAATCAGACCCTCTATGCCTTGGCTCATTAAATCTTCGTAGGCGGCAACAAATTGGTCGTAAGTTACACGGTCAAATTGGGAAATTCGTAAATAACCTATATTCGTGTCCTCAATAACACGGTGGCGGACGGTTTCCACTTGGATAATGTCACGGGTTATGGTAATATCTAGCGTTATGTCCTCAGACTCACGTAAAACGGTTATGGTGACTTCCGTGCCACGCTCGCCACGCATCATGCTAATGGCTTCTTGTGTGCGTTCGTTACCGAAAACTTCAACACCGTCCACACGTATAATTTTGTCGCCAGGCAACACTCCCGCTTCAAATGCGGGACTGCCCTCAAATGGGGAAACTACCAAAATACGCCCATCATTGGGGTCGGTGACGATGCTTACGCCAATGCCCACAAACTGCCCTTGGGTGTTTTCACGAAACGACGTAAAAGCGTCACTGGATAAATATACCGTATAAGGGTCGCCAGCGCCATATACAAACCCCGCAAACATCACATCTAAGGCGGTTTCTAAATCAAAATCGCCAATGAAATTATGGTTGATGATACGATAAATGTGGCTTAATTTCTGACTAACAGCCGTTGTATCCAGCCCATCGTTTGCGGTAGCTTGTTGCCTGGGAGATGCCGCAGGGGAAAGTTGAAAATTAATGGGAGAAAATGCCACCCACGCAATGACAGCAAGTGCAAGTCCAGACACCAACCCAAGAAAATAATTTGCTTTTTTTGACATATATCCACACTCCTATTTTATTGACAAGTCCGTTTTTTATTTATATTGTCCCACAATAATCATTATACATAAAACGGCGGGCATTTGCAAGAAAAGAATTTACTTTATAAGACTAAAGTCCTTGACACCTTTTCGACAAAAATATATAATTATCGACAAAGGAGTGAAAATATGACAAAACTTTTAATAACCCTTGCGATATGTGCAACGGCAATCTTTGTACAAGATATGTACCGTATTTACACAGCCGTTTATGTTGATGGCAGTTTTATAAAGTATGCACACCCTTCATTAGAATTTACGGATTTTAATTGGCAGGTTCAGCAGGATGAGGCAGGCAATCCTTTCGTTTATGCCCCTGCATGGGAATTTTTCTGGTTGTCCATGGAAGATATGCCATTTCTTCTGTTTTTAGACTGGGAGGGTGAACCCACACCACGTGCAACTGGTGGTTCTGGCATTTCTGCTATGCCACTTATTATGCCAGACCATCATATAACTGCCAGAGGTAATTTTGTGCAACTTTTTAGGGTTTTGGTTGACGGCGAGGAATTGACACATCCCGCAAATACTCTTGTAGAGCTACCAACACCCACAAGAGAAGGTTATGGTTTTAAGGGCTGGGAAAGTCTAATTCCCATGCAAGAAAATACCTTTGCCATGCCTAGAGGTACGGAAGCTGGGCAGATTGTGGGCGAGATTGTATCGACCTGGGCATCGGTGGGTAGTCAAAATTCTAATCCGCCAGTAACACAACCCCAGAGACCTCCAACTACACCACCCAGCATACCTTCAGATGCCCCAGAAGACAATATCTCCAGCGATAGCGATTACTATTACATTGGATATGATGAAACATCTGCACCCATAGCACCCAGACAAGAAAGAAGGGCAACCCCAACGCACCCAACACGTGATATTCGCACACCACAACCTATTGCTCACGTGGCACCCACACTCGTCTTATCAACAAACCAGAATTACTGCCCCGTGGAATTCTTGGTCGCAAGAGGGATTATGCAATCCTCATCCATTGACCATTCTGCACCCTACCAAACCATGAGCCAAGCCGTTTTCGTACACGCATTAATGAACGCCCACCATATAGCAGGTGGTGCTGTTTTTAGTAATGTTAATAATGAGTTCGCAAGCGAATGGTACGGTCAAGCTGTAAATTGGGCGTTAAACTTAAATTTGACGAACATAGATAACTTCGCACCTTATGATATTATCACCACAGAAGAAGTGGTCGCCATTTTAACCCACTACCTGTCCCTCGCAGGTAGCGTTGCCAATGAAATATACCTGCCACAACCAAGCCCAACTCCCCTAACCAGAGCAGAAGTTGCGTATATCATAGTGCAGTTTTTCGGATTTTGAGCAGGCTCACTGAAATAAAAGTTCAAAAGGTGAATTGCCCGTAAACATAAAATTCCCAAAATAAAATAAATGAACCAGAAGTAGCACCCTTTGCAAAGTGATTTTGTAGAGGGTGCTTTCTTGTAGCATCTATAATATGAAGGGTACTTCGGAAAAGGAGTACACTAAAATATACTCAACTGCCCTGTTTGCGGTACAAACATCGGTTTTGAGAAGCAATGCGGAAGGGGACATGATATTTTCAGTCAGTGGAGTTTTGCTTTTGTGGAGAATGTTTAACTTTACAGGAGCAAAGCCACTGCCTTTTATCCCTCGGCGGGGCGCACGACAGTCTCGACTTGTCGATACTGTATAAGCGCGCTCGCAATTATTTTCAGAAAACAATGTGCTACAGAAAATGCTTATTCGCTACACAGATTTCTTTTTAAATAAACCTTGTCTTTTAACTGGATTCCATCTTCAAATATTGGTATATCATATTGTTCAAGCATGTAGTTTTCTATTCGATGAGAGAAAGAAAAGCCACAATGTTCGTAAAATGGAATGGATAAGGGACCATCTCCTGTACCGACATACATAACAAAAGCCTTATCTTTGTAATAATCAAATACATGCTTAACCAAACGAGTGCCATAGCCTTTTCTTTGGAATTGTTCATATGTAGCTAAATTTTGAATTTCAAAATTGCCATTACCTTCGTCTGTAACAACACAAATGCTCTTCAAATCATCATCATACAAAGCAAATAAAGTTCCTCTGTCTAAATATTTATCAATCATATACTCTTGATCAGCTAAGAGTAATA
>WQZZ01000048.1 GCA_009780485.1 Defluviitaleaceae bacterium
AACCAGCTTGTCCATGTCAAAACTTGATAAATCTTTGTTGTGTTTGGAATTTACTTCCACGCCACAACCCAGCACACGAATTAAGTCCATTATAATGTCGCTGGCAAAAATTCTGGCATAGTCGGCTTTTAGGCAGTTTAGGATTTTACCACGTACAGGCATGATGGCTTGGAATTCCGCATCACGTCCCAACTTGCAAGCACCAAGGGCAGAGTCCCCCTCCACGATATACAATTCACGCCGTGTAATATCCTTGGTTCGGCAATTTACAAACTTTTCTGCACGATTGGTAAAATCCATGCCCCCTGTCAGCTTTTTCTTAATTGAAAGTCGGGTTTTTTCGGCAGATTCTCGACTTCGTTTATTTATAAGCACCTGTGTCACAATTTTTTCTGCATCCGTCTTATTTTCGATAAAATGAACTGACAGTTGTTTTTTCAAAAAGTCCGTCATGGCATCTTGGATAAATTTGTTGTTTATCGCCTTTTTGGTTTGGTTTTCGTAGGATGTAACTGTGGAAAATGACGAAGAAATAAGCACCAAGCTGTCCTCGATGTCTGTGAAGGTGATTTTCTTCTCATCTTTTTTGTATCCACCAGCATTTTTGATATAGCTGTCAATCGCTGATGTAAATGCCAATTTTACGGCACGTTCTGGCGAGCCACCATATTCTAAAAAGCTGGAGTTGTGAAAATATTCACAAGTGCTTTTGTGGTTGTCAAATGTAAAGGCAATGCTGAATTTTAAGCGATATTCTGGCAGGTCTGCACGGTCACGCCCACGGGTTTCATGGTCAAAGCTAGTAATGGGGACAAAATTTTCATCTTCTGTCAATTCTTGGATATAACCTACAATGCCTGTCTCGTAGCGATATACAAACTCCTCTCCACTGGCTTCATCGGTCAGCACAAAAGTCACATGGGGATTTACTATAGCTTGCTTCTTTAGCATATCTTGAAAAAAATCTAGAGGAACATTGGTTTCTTTGAATACGTCATCATCAGGCTTCCAGCGGATGGATGTGCCACGCAAACCAGAGTCACAAGGTTCTTTTTGTAAGTCGCCCACATTTTCACCCCGCTCAAATCTCAAGGTGTAGCGGTGGTTGTCACGAAAAATTTCCACATCCATCCAACGGCTTGCATACTGGGTAGAACACAAACCAAGACCATTCAAGCCAAGGCTAAACTGGTAGTTGTCGTTGTCATTGTTATTGTATTTGCCCCCAGCATAAAGTTCGCAAAAAACCAATTCCCAGTTAAACTTTTGTTCGGCATTGTTGTAATCTACAGGTATGCCCCGCCCATAGTCTATATTGGAAATTGACCCGTCGGTGTGCAAGACCACTTCAATGCGGTCGCCATAACCCTCTCGTGCCTCATCAATAGAGTTAGAAATTATTTCAAAAATCGAATGTTGACAACCCTCCAACCCATCTGACCCAAAAATGACGGAAGGGCGTAAACGCACCCTGTCCGCCCCTTTCAGCTGGCTGATACTTTCATTGTCGTACTTTCTTTTGTTGTTCTCGCTCATTTTTCCCCCATTGCACTACTTTCGTTTTTCAATATTTCCACACAATTTGCCGTGGTTTCGCTAAGTTCCGCACTTCCACCATAGTCGACCATTGTTCTTGTGGGCGAAGTCCTGTCCTTGACGCTTACTAAAACCATTTAATCATTTAATGGAATGGCACTATAAACACGGGCCCCAGGCATACCGAAAGGTGTGCCTTCACTAATATCAACAAGCAAAAGCCTTTGACCTCCGAAATGTGCATAAACGACATCGCCCACACCAGTGCCTAAAATATCGCCATCAAACGCTGTAGAAGGGGGCATACTGGCAATAATATTGCCTAGCCCTTCTGCTCCTGACAAGATTACGGCCTGCCATCGTAGAACGTCACCGTCCTCAAAGTTAAAAATTCGCTCCTCACCAAGTGTATAATCAATCCCGAAAGCACCAAGTATTCCGCCGATGCTGTCAAAGTTAAACCCGATGATTTCATGGTCGGTAATCATGGCATAGACATGCTCGATATACGGAAAACCTCCGAGAATTTCAGCAAACAAAAGCGGAACCAAATCAACCTCATGATTTTCAACCATATACAAAATGGTGTAAGCACGGGTAACGTATTCATAACCCATAATCAAGCCCACGCTATAGGCTGGAAAGCGTACCAAGTCTAAAGAATCGTTAGACCAGCGGTAGAATTCCTCTTTTTCTTCATACCATACATCAGCAATAGGATTTGCTATGGAATGAGCAAATTCATGAATAACAAATTGATGAAAAAATCCTTCATAGGTGGGATGACTTGGCATTCCTGCGTAAGTATAGGTTCGTCCATCTAAGCCGTATCGCCAGCCGCCAAAACCATTTCTGGAGCCAGATGGGGCTATCATTACGGTCATTTGCTCTCGTGTTGTTCCAAATTGTTCAAACCATTCAAAATTTATCCTACTGTAAACATTATTGTAAAACATAGCGGAATGTTGAAGGAAATATTCTTCATGGTAAGCAAGAAAATCCCTAAAGCCTGTATCTATGTAAAATTGGTTTAACGCTTCTAAGAATAAGGGAACAAGTGCCAAAAAGGCTTCTTCTTCAAACATACCCCAGTCAACAGCTCGGTTCACCATCATTTGAATGTCATCTTGGAAAACAAAGAGACCACTATCGTCTCTATACAAATGAAATGATATGTTAAAAACAAAATCATAATGAATGGAGAGTTCACGTGCCATGTACACTGCGTGATGGTCGGCAAATTCTGCAAATGTTTCAGCAAGTAGCTGCTGATATTCTGTAAAAACATCCGAATATTCTGGGCGACCAGCTAGGCGAGCCAAAAGCGAAACCAATTCAAATCGTGTATCAACAAAGTTTGGTACGCCTGTTGTTTCTAAATAAGCAGTTTCGGTAATTTCGGACACATCGTCAGCTCGGGCAAACTCCTGCGGTATGTCATCATATACGCAACCAGCAAAGATTGCGATTATACCAAAAAGACCAAACAGTTTTACAATTTTTTTCATACTATTTCTCCTTAAATCAACTCCTGTCTTTATCATAAGGAAAAAGACAGGAGTATGCAGTAGGTAAGATTATGCAAGTGCCAAAACCCGCCTTTACATCCCTTGAATTGTAAACGCAAAATATTGAACTAAGCGTATTACATTGTTGCCTCGAACCTCTATAAAGTGTACCACGGATGGGAAGTGGTATTCAAGAATTCGTCTAGCTGGTTGGTTGTGCGTTGTCTGTTGCCGTCTGGGTAGGTATCAAAAAGTAATAAGTTGTCAACGAAGGTGAACTCCGTGTTGTTGGTTATGAGAAAGGTTAGAGTGTCGATGCTATAATCTTCTACCTCAAACCAATTTGGGTGGATGTGTATGCCACTTGGCAGATGGTTTTCCCTGACCAACCCGAATTCCGACATACCTTGCACGTCATCCCAGTCGAATACACGGACAAGACTACGAACCAATCTGTTAGTAGGTTCAAATGTAGTAAAAATTTCTACTGGCGTGATATGTAGGGTGTTATCTTCAATCTGGATAAAGCCAGCAAAAGTCTGTATTTCATTATCACTGTTTCCGCAAGCAGACAGCACGGCAAGTCCAAAAACCAGCAAAGTTGCGGTTAAAATCTTATTTAACATATTTTGCTGCATCCTTATCCAGAATAATGGTAACATCTGGGTGAAGTTGCAAGATGGACGCTGGTATTTGCGGGTCGATATTGCCGTGGATAACGGCTTTTGCAATGTCTGCCTTCGCTTCCCCGCTAATTAGCATGACGATTTTGCGAGCATTGAAAATTGTACCAATACCCATGGTTAGGGCGTGGCGTGGCACATCATCACTGCTTGCAAAAAAACGGCTGTTGGCTTCTATTGTGCTTTCGTCCAATGCCACGTGGTGGGTAGCTTTAGGAAAGTGGCTGTCTGGCTCGTTAAAACCGATATGTCCGTTAAGCCCCAAGCCTAGCAATTGCAAATCAATGCCACCAGCACCTTTTATGGCATCCTCATAACGCTGACATTCCGCTTGCGGGTCGCTGGCTTCCCCGTTTTGTATATGGGTATTTTTTTTGTCAATATTCACTTGGCTAAACAAATTTTCGTTCATAAAATAATAGTAACTTTGGTCGTTGGTGCGGGGTATTGGGTAGTATTCATCCAGATTAAAGGCTTGCACATTGCTGAAGTCAAGCCCTGCTTCTACCAAATGTTTGTATGTTCCGATTGGTGTGGAACCCGTCGCCAAACCCAAAACAGAATCGGGCTTCGCCTTGATTTGCTGGGCAATAATGTCCCCAGCGGCTGCACTTAGTGTATTGTAATTGTCGGTGATGATGATTTTCATTTAATTTTCCCCCTTATATTAATTCTTCTTCCATCAAGTGGCGGGCATCGCCCCAGAGTTTCTCTAAGCGATAAAATTCCCTTTCCTCTCTGTGGAAAAGATGAACGATGATACTTCCGAAATCCATTAAAATCCAGCGGGCGGACTGAGTGCCTTCCACGTGGCGGGTGTGGATACCATGTGGTGCAAGGGCTTCGTCCACACTTTCAGCAAGAGCCTTTAACAAATTAGAGTTACTGGCACTTGCAATTATAAAATAATCTGCAAGGGGTGAAATTGTGGTAATATCCAGCACCATAATATCTTCTCCCTGCTTATCATCTACGGCTTTATAAGCCGCCTTTACACCTTGAAAAATTTTCTCTTTTTCCATGTTTTTAACTTCCATCGTGTTCCTCCAAGTAATCCAATGCCTGCTGGGACTTTGGGTAAATATCACGCCCAAGGCTTTTGTTTCGGTTGATGATTAATTCTAGCACAAAAATCATTGCCTTGTCAATGTTTTTATATGCAAGCTCTCTGGCGGTGGCTCTTGCTCGGCTTTCTGGGCGTGTGGGTTCTATAAAGTCCGCAAGGTAGATTACCTTTTCCAAAAATGACATATTTGGCTTGCCGAAGGTGTGACAAGATATTGCCGAGGAAATTTCTGGGTCATCAATGCCATAAACTCGCTTTGCAAGCACTGCACCCATATAGCCATGGGCAAGGATTGGCACTTTCCTAAAAAAGTCGGGTAGGGGATAGCCGCTACGGTTACAAACTTCCTCAATCTCATTGTAAGGCAGTTCTTCGCACATATTTTTGGCACAATCATGCAAAAGTCCCGCTATTTCTAGTTTTTTTAAGGTTGCTTCATCGGCATTATAATGTCGACCTAAAGCAAGTGCTTCCTTCATCACCTCCAGCGAATGGTTGTAGCGTGGGCGACTAAGCTCTATAGCCAATAAAGTGGATAAATTCGCCACCTGACCCTTATACAACCCTTGTTTATTGATATATTCCCGCACCCCATCAGGCACAAGGTATTTGATAGACTTGCCGTCCACCATATGCTGGCGGATTTGTGTTGAGGAAATATCTAACTGTGTAATTTCTACCCAGTGAAAGTCCCCACAGACACAATCACGTGCAGGCTTTTCGTCCCCATTTCTTGCCACAACCACTAGCTGGCAATTTTCTAAAATCTGCTGATGCCCCCTCCACTTATGGAAAAATTCGGCGGCATCTGTCCCCACAATAAAAAACAACTTTGCGGCAGGGTGAAGCTTGTGAAGCTCCAAAATGGTATCTACAGTATATGTGATTCCAGCCCGCTTAATTTCCGAATCACTGACAGAAAAATGCGGATTGTCTGCAGTCGCCAAAAGGCACATAGCAAACCTGTCCTGTGCAGAGGTCACATCTCTGTCCTGCTTCAAAACGGGATTTCCAGCGGGCATAAAAATAACTTCATCCAACCCCAAGGCTTGACGAACCTCCTCCGCCACCCGCAAATGCCCGTTGTGAATTGGGTCAAATGTCCCGCCCATTATACCAATTTTTCGCATATTACACACCCCACAATCAAAATAAACCTGTTTCGTTCTCAACGAGCCACCTCTCGGCTAAGGGAAACAGATTTAGCATTCTCATTAAAGCCCGCATTAAAACGGAAGTTGCAACGCCAATCCCTGTAAAATGGGCGTTAAAATCCAAATAAGCAAAAGCACTGCAATAAAGGAAAAGTCAACCATACCACCACCCAGCGGAGATTTGCTAATAAGCCTACGCACGGGTCCCACAAAAGGTTCGGTGATAAATGCCAAAATTGTGTGTATTAAACCATTGCGGTTTCCTGGAAACCAAGACAAAATTGCCCTGATAAGCATAGAAACCCTAAGTATCATTGAAAACCAATAAATGGCTATAGAAATTGCACCGCCTATTGTCATAAATTGTACCTATCTGCTACGGCTAAAAGGATTAAATTTACCAGAGGGCAAAAGACCATTTTTTGCCAAAGTTGCTTTGTGTTCGTCGGTTATCTCCATGCCTTTTGGAGTTAGCATGAAAACACGGTTGGTAATTTCTTTAATTCTGCCATCTAATGTATGGGTAACACCGCTTAAAAAGTCCATGATACGCTGAGCGTCAGAAGCATCTAAGTTTTCCAGCTTAACAATAGCACCTTTGCCCTCTTTCAAAGCGGTAGACAGTGTTGCTGCTTCTTCAATGTTTTGCGGGGCAGATATTAGAATTTCTGATGACCTGTCCTCTGTGAATGTGTAAAGTACATCGCTGTTATCGCTAACTGGTCTTCTTGGTGTAATTGCCTTGGTGTCCCCTATGCTACGTCTGTCCTCTCTAGCATTGCGAAGTGAACTGATGGTTTCAATGTCATCCGCTTCTGGATAATCGTATTCAACCACCTCTTCGTAAGTGTCATCTACATTGTTGGTAAAGATGAAATCTTTCACCTTTTGAAAAAATGCCATTTTTCTTCCTCCCCTTATTCTATTTTTACTATCTCGTTTAGGATACCATATTATGGGCAGACTGTCAAGCCCGTATTTAATTTAACAATAAGCGATTATCGACATTTTGCCCATCAACCACAATCCAGTCAAATAGACGAATGTAGGGGTTTGTGGCTATGTCTAAAATAATAAAACCGCTGTTGTTGTAATCAAAATGTAACGGAAGGGTAACTTGGCGGAAAAGGGCATGTCCTCTGTTCGCTACAAACACCCCTGGGACTGCCCTAATAAAATCAAGAGTAAAGGGGATGCCTTCATGTATAATGGTATCACCGACCCGCAAATTGCTACCATCTGCTAATATGTAAAAGGTTGTGCCGTCGCTGGAAACCCAACCAGAAACAGGCTCTATCACAGTTTCGCCGTTGCCTATGTAGTGGTCTGTGGTCATCATGCCGTAACGCTCCCAGGCAAAGTCACGAGGGACGGGGAAGGCACTCAGTTCTACCAAAGCGGTTGTGGGGATTTTTAGCCCCTGTACTGGGTTTTGTTGCAATTGGAATGTTATAAAACGATGGTTAATAAACCGTAAAACAGAGGAGTTTGTGCGAAAAACCACATAGACATCATCACCGTCATGCAACAGGCGATAGACAGACACATTGAGTGGCACAAGTTCTTCGTCATCCTGCATAAAAATAGTAAGACTTAGGTCAATAAACCAGTTTTGAGCATATGGCATCGGCACATATGCGGCAACAAACCAATCGTTTCCACGTACAACACGAAAAGCATCACGGATGGGAGTTTCATAATCCTCGGCTGTTTCTTCAATATAATGCTCGTACCTCTGCGTTTGGGCTTGGATGGCATTTCTAGGAATGTTGCCCATGTTTGCAGGCGTAAAGGCGTTCTCAAGCCCATCTACATGAAAACTAACAACCCCAGGACGACTGACAGAAATACCACCAGCCACCATATGTCCAGCACGCACACGCCTAAATTCTTCTACATGAAAATTAAGATTAACGCCTGTCACGCCCCTATAAACCGCCTCGTCACGGATTATTACGCCATTAAAGGCGGTGGGCGGGTCTACATATCCTGCTTCTATCCGCATTTGCTCCACATCCGCCTGTAAAACATGGGTGTAAACATAGCCAGCCACATAAATCCCCAAAAGCAACAAAACAAAAGCGAAAAAGACCTCTACACGAAGCCTGCGTCTGTTACGTTTTGTTGGTTTTTGCATTGGTTGGCTCATTTCTTCACCTCTCTCGAAATTATATCATAACAAATGGAACAACACAACAGAATTCGGAACTATACAAATTTTGTACAAAAAGACCTTGACGTAACTTATCGAATATTGTATAATATCGTTACCTACGGCTTCATAAGGAAATATATTTTTAACTAGGGGTAAATTGAAAACACGCAAGGTGGGGAACTCCCTACAAAGACGACCCCACCATTGCGTGCTACCCAGTCCATAACAGACCTACAGATGATTATACATCATCATGGGTCTTGTTTGCAAGCACTTTTTCAGAAACAAAACATATAAGGGTAGGGGCGGGCATTGCCCGTCCCATTCCTGTTTGCACTTTTCTTTGGGATTGGACGGTATCGTCTGACGAACTGTGGCGGGCAATGCCCGCCCCTACCAATGTCATTACCAATACCATTCTAAAGGTAAATAGTGGTATAGCTACATCACTCCATTTTCTTGATAAGCGTCTTAATTTCGTCAGACGCCACAATTTTACCACGAACCACCACCTTACCCACGGTTGCTTCAAACAATTCTGGGGTAATATCCTTGCCCAGAATAAGCATCCCAATAACACTGATGTTAAGTTTGTTATTGGCTTCATTTCCCCAATCAACAAGGGTTGCTTTGTCAATCGTCCAAATTCCAATAACCTTTTCCCATTGCTTTTTAGAAGCAACAGGGGTCAGGGATTGCTCCACCTGCTCTTTGTGGGCTTCCAACTGCTTTCTAATTGCCATCCGTATAAAATCAGACCGATTAGAATAAATCCCCTGTTCTGACAGCACATCAATTTGTGCCAAGTCCACCACACCTAAATTAATTGTGATTTTTTCAGTTTCGTTTGTCACATCATTTCCTCCTTTTATCATCCATATGGATGGTTTATGGATTGATTATAGCACAGATAAAAAGTCCTGTCAAGAAAAATATTCTAAACAGATGGTATTTGGATGATAAATTGGACAAGTATCAAAAATATTCAAAAAAATTGAAAAAAGTGCTTGACAAAGGTTAGTAAGTGGTGTAGAATGATTGAATGTGTGCGACATCTAAGTGATGATGCGGAAGGTTGCTAGCAATTTTGCTGGGTTTTTCCGTGGAGCGATTTGGGCTAATCCCGAGCGATGGTTGCGGCAAACAGTTGTGTTATGGTTTTATTTTGCAAAATTGCAATATGAAACGCTCGGCTGCGTGTGCGACAATCCTCTGGACGACTGATGGTGTTTGTATCAGTATACAGAGTTGTTTTTATGTCTTAGACGTACACAAGATTTATTTCGAGAAGGAGGTTGTAAAGTGGCCGACAAAAGCAACAAAATTCGTATCTGCCTAAAGGCGTACGACCACAAAATTATCGACGCATCTGTGGTACAAATTATTGATGCGGCAAAGAAAAACGGTGCAGAGGTTAAAGGGCCAATCCCCATGCCTACAAAGCGTGAGGTTGTGACCATTCTGCGTTCTGTGCATAAGCACAAGGACAGCCGTGAGCAGTTTGAGCAACGTACCCACAAGCGTCTAATCGACATTTTGGGAACAACGCCAAAACTTGTTGACGCACTAGCCCGTCTGGATTTACCAGAAGGCGTTGGTATCACCGTTAAGACAATGTAAATTAAATTTCATGAACCCCGAAGGGTTCCGCTGAAGGAGGAAACTTAATAAATGATGAAAAAAGCTATTATGGCTAGAAAAATTGGCATGACACAAGTTTTCGCTGAAAGTGGCGAGGTTGTACCTGTAACTGTTTTGGAGGCTGGCCCATGCTCCATTATCCAAAAAAAGACCATGGAAAACGATGGCTACGAAGCTATTAAAGTGGCTTTTAAGGATGCACGTGTAAATGCACGTGGCAATGTCTACCTTAATAAACCAGACAAGGGTCAGTATGACAAAGCCAAGGTTGGTTACAAGAAGTGGATGAAAGAATATCGTCTTGAAGATGTTTCTGGCTACGAGGTCGGTCAAGAGTATAAAGCTGACATTTTTGAAGCTGGCGACAAAGTGGATATTACTGGCATCTCTAAAGGTAAAGGTTTCCAAGGTGCAATTCGCCGTCACGGTTTTAGCCGTGGTCCAGAAACCCATGGTTCTAAGCATCATAGAGCTGTTGGTTCTGTTGGTCAAGGTACTTGGCCTGGTGAAACTTACAAGGGACGCAAAATGGCGGGTCACATGGGTAACAAGCAAGTTACCGTGGCAAACCTTGAAATCGTTCAGGTGGATGCAGAGCGTAACCTAATCCTTGTTAAAGGTGCTGTACCAGGACCTAAAAAAGGCCTTCTAAGCATTAAAAATACAACGAAGAATAAATAGTAACTGGGAAAGGAGGATTTACTAGTGGCAAGTGTTGATATGTACAAAATGGACGGTAGCAAGGCTGGTACAATTGAGCTAAAAGACGAAATTTTTGGCATCAAACCCCATGATGACGTGGTTCATCAAGCGGTTGTGTTGTATCTGGCAAACCAACGCCAAGGCACAAAGTCTGCTAAGACACGTGCGGAAGTACGTGGCGGCGGTGCAAAGCCAAGACCGCAAAAAGGAACTGGTCGCTCCCGTCAAGGCTCTACCAGAGCGCCGCAATGGACTGGCGGTGGTGTGATATTTGCTCCAAAACCACGTGATTATGGCTTTAAGCTAAACAAAAAAGTTAAGCGTTTAGCAATGAAGTCTGCTTTGTCCAGCAAATTGGCAGCAGGCAAAATCGTAATTGTGGACGAGCTTAAAATGAATGAAATCAAAACCCAAGAAATGGTAAAGGTGCTTACAAACTTAAAGGCACGCAAGCCCCTTATCGTTATGGGTGAAGATAGCAACAAAGAGGTGTTGTCAGCAAGAAATATCCCTGGGGTTAAAACTTCGGGCGTAAACACCATCAATGTCTACGACATTCTAAAGCATGACAATTTGGTTATGACCAAAGAAGCCGTGGAAAAGATTCAGGAGGTGTATATTTAATGGCAGACCTTAAATATTATGACATTATCCAAAAGCCTGTTATTACGGAAAAATCTATGAATGACATGGCTGATAAAAAATATTACTTCTATGTACACCCAAACGCCACTAAAAACCAAGTGCGTGAAGCCATCGAGAAGATGTTTGAAGGCACAAAGGTTGAAAAAGTCAACACAATGAATGTTGGCGGTAAGCGTAAACGTACAAGAAGCTATAAATTTGGCAAAACAGCCGACCGCAAGAAGGCTATTGTAAAACTTACTGCGGAAAGTAAGGAAATTGAATTGTTCCAAGGTATGTAAAGTTAAAGCAAAGGATGTGAAATAATTGGGAATTAGAAGATATAGACCCTACACTCCATCCCGTCGTCACATGACCAGCTTGGATTTTTCGGAGATAACAACCAATAAGCCCGAAAAGTCCCTGACAGTTCATTTGAAGAAGTATTCGGGGCGGAACAATCAGGGTAAAATCACCGTTCGCCATCGTGGTGGCGGTCACAAAGTTAAATATCGTATAATTGACTTTAAGCGTTTCAAGGACGATATTCCTGCGACGGTTAAAACAATTGAGTATGACCCAAACCGTACGGCAAATATTGCACTTCTTGCCTATGCTGATGGTGAAAAGCGTTACATCATCGCACCCGCTGGTTTGAAGGTTGGTGACAAGCTTATGAATGGTCCAAATGCGGAAATCCATGTGGGCAACTGCTTGCCACTTGTAAACAT
The DNA here is from genome assembly GCA_009780485.1 of Defluviitaleaceae bacterium. Classification (GTDB taxonomy): domain Bacteria; phylum Bacillota; class Clostridia; order Lachnospirales; family WRAX01; genus WRAX01. Next base: position 11,801 of record WQZZ01000048.1, read on the forward strand.
TCCGTTGGGTTCTACCATTCATAATATTGAAATGAAGCCTGGCAAGGGCGCACAAATGGTTCGCTCTGCTGGTGGTTCTGCTCAACTTATGGCACGTGAAGGCAAATTTGCTACTGTGCGTCTGCCATCAGGCGAAACCCGTATGGTTCCTGTAGGTTGCCGTGCAACCCTTGGGGCGATTGGTAACAGTGACCATGAGCTTGTGAAGATTGGTAAAGCTGGACGTAAGCGTCATATGGGTATCCGCCCAACCGTCCGTGGTTCGGTAATGAACCCTAATGACCATCCGCATGGTGGTGGTGAGGGTAAAGCACCAATTGGGCGTTCTGCACCAAGCACGCCTTGGGGCAAGCCTGCACTTGGTTACAAAACCCGTAAGAAGAATAAGCAGTCTAACAAATATATCGTAAGCAAGCGCAAGAAGTAATAACAACGGAGGCTACAAATGGAACCGAAAGTTGTTAAAGTGGAAGCTATGCGGTTGGCGGGTGCTTTGCTAAAAACTTCTTTGACAGAAATGTCATTAAGTAACCCCATTCCAGTGTTTTGGAGTTTGGTTTTCACAGATGGTCGTCACGCCAAGTTAAAAAAACTTAAAGGTCGCTGTAAAGCCGACTATGGCGTGTGCATTATGGGTGAAGATGACGAAACCATGAATTACATGATTGCGGTAACTCCGAAAAAGAATGCTACGATACCTATGGAATTCCATACTTGTGAAATTCCTGTTGGTGAGTATTTGGTGGTTGAAACCACCATCACAACCTTGGGCGAAGCTTGGATGAAAATTAACCAGTGGTTAGACGAGAACGGTTACACCATCGCCCATGGAACATCCTTCGAGTTTTATGACGAGAGGATGAGGGGCGAGGACATGACTTTTGACATTTACGCACCAATTGTAAAGGTTTAGAGGGAGGAAGCTCATGGACATCAGAGTTGTTAAGGTTGATACTATGAATATGGCAGGTTATCTGCTAAAAGTTGATATGGTTGATGTAATGAACGACAACCCCATACCAAAGTTTTGGGGCGAGATAATGTCTAGTGACCGTTATGGTCAGCTACAAAAATTGAAGGGTCGTTGCAAAGCCGAGTACGGTGTGTGTATCATGCACGAGGGTAACAAGTCCATGGATTACGTGGTTGCGGTTGCCCTTGAAGACGACACGGATGTGCCAGAAGGTCTTTACAAGTGCCAAATCCCTGCAGGGGAGTATGCTGTGGCAGAAACCACCATGGCGGGGATAGGTCAAACCTGGGCAGGTCTTGATAAATGGACATCTGATAACGGTTATCACACCGACCGTAACACGTCATTTGAATTTTATGACGAGCGTATGGCGAACCCTGACCCCGACAAGAAAACCTTTGACATTTACGTACCAATTGCGAAAAAGTAACACCGAAAGGAGGAGAAGCATGGCAAGGTCACTTAAAAAAGGTCCGTTCTGTGATGACCACCTAATGAAAAAAGTGGAAGTGCAAAATGAGGCTAATACCAAAAATGTGATTAAAACTTGGAGCAGACGCTCTACAATATTCCCGCAGATGATTGGGCATACAATTGCTGTACATGATGGCAGAAAGCACGTGCCTGTATATATCAGCGAGGATATGGTTGGACACAAGTTGGGAGAATTTGCACAAACCCGAAGCTATCGTGGACACACCAAGGACGAAAAGCGTTCACGTGTTAGGTAATACGGTTTTACTGAAATCGAAAGGAGGAAGTTGTTTTGCCTAAAGGACAATCCAGAACACAATATAAACGCACCAGAAACAAGGAAAATAGAGATTTGCGTCCACAGGCTCACGCAAAGTATGTTCGCTTGGCGGACACAAAGGCGAAAATTGTGCTTGACCAAATCAAGGGCAAGCCAATTGCGGAAGCCCGTGCATTACTGCTGTTTAACCCACGTTATGCGGCAAGCGTTGCCTTGAAAGTGCTTGATTCTGCCGTTGCAAATGCAGAGCATAATCTGGGCATGGACACAGACAAATTGTATGTGCAGGAAGCCTATGCAAACCGTGGCAGTAGCCATTATTCCAGATGGCGTTTGCAACCACGTGCAAGAGGGCGTGCAAACCGCACAGAAATTAAATTTAGCCATGTAAGCATTGTGTTAAACGATGTTTCCACTAAAAAGAAAAAGTAGAGTTAGCGAGGTGAGAAAGTTTGGGACAAAAAGTAAATCCCCATGGTTTAAGAGTTGGTATTAATAAAGAATGGGATAGCGTTTGGTATGCCG
>WQZZ01000049.1 GCA_009780485.1 Defluviitaleaceae bacterium
CCATGCCGCTGTCATTACAAAATTACCTGTCAGACGTTGCCAAATACCAAAACCTGCCACAACCAAGCCAGATGTGGCAAGGGTTGCCGCCAAAGCCAGCAACTTACCCCTAGTGTTCATTGTATTTTTTATGACGAAATAAAGCCCGATAAAAAGAATGTAAATCCCAGCAGATGGGGCAGAATTTGCAGGGTTAAAGGAAATTGCCACGGAAAATGCCACCAAACCAGCAAAAAGTAACACAAAAATATCTGTATAGGTGAATTTTAGGGTTGCTTTGCCACTGATTAGCCATTTGCCCGCAAAACTAACTATTGTTAATGCTGACAAACCTAAAATCATCATAGTTGGCAGAATTGGGGCGAAAAATGCCGTGGCGAAAATGCCCGCTTCCACACGATGTAAAATCAACAAACCACCAATCAAACCACCTGTCACCATGATAAAGGGCATAAGTCCTGCGAAAAAGCCGACTGTGCCAAGACCAGCACCCAAAACTGCAAACAAGGGTAAATATTGCTTGGTTTCCTTGGGTTCGAGCATTTGGGGGGTAACAAAAAAGAAGCTAAATGCCTTTTGTAGCACCCATGAACCGCTGTGCAATTGTGCCAGCGAGCGGTTAAGTAAAAGTAATGGCACGCCAAGTCCTGCAATTACCGCAAATATTATCGGAAAATAGCCATTTACTGCAAATCCAACACCTGTTGGGATGCCCCCAGCCAGCATAAAAAACACACCGTAATAACGCAAGGATATATTAGGCAAACTATCGCAAAAACCCGCCACCCAACCAATTATCACACTGTTTTCTGCTTTGGGCTTGAAAGTAGCAAGCCGAGCTAAGAAACGCCCAATCCAACTGTCACCAAAACCCCGCTCTAAGCGACTTTCTCCATGCAACAAATTAAAAAGTCCGCTACCCTGCCAAACCTTGACAAGACCCCGAGAAACACTACCAAAAAACCGCCCAGTAACAGAATGTTCAAAAAAACGGACAAATTTTGCCCACAAAGCCACAAAAAAGCTGACTATCACGCTTTCATGTATCATAAACAACCACCAACTTTCACTTTATAACCTAATTATAGACTTGTCCAATCAATTATAACCCTCGCCCCCAAATCCGTCAAGGGATTTAGAGTGTTTACGTGCAGAAATTAAATTCATTACTGCTCCTGCCAAAGCTAAAGCTAACAGGGCTAGGCGGGGCAGGGCTAAGAATATTAAAGAAAAACCGATTGACAGGATTAGAACAATCAACAGAGCGGTAATGCCTGTAAAAACCACCAACCGCAAGGATTTTTCAGGGTTTTGGTGTCGTCTTATAGCTGATATGCCACCAATTGTCACCAAGATGCTAACAATCAGCTCTAAAAACACAAAACCACGCACCCAGCTAAATACAAAAAAGGCAACGATGCTGGTAGCACCTGTAACAACACCGTCGTATACAGGAATAAGCTCCGCCAGCCAACCACCTAGAAGACTAATACCCAAAAAGTAGCCCAAAAGAAGCAAAACACCCAGCACAATGCCAGGTATGCCTATGACTAACATTAAAATACCAGCAATAAGCAACAATATCCTACCTGCTAAGCGTTTAACTTCCATGGTTTGCTCCAAGGTCTGCAATTGCGTCCATGACAGTTTGCGCCAGCTCATTCAATTGTTCGGACTTCACTTTTGCACCGTGATATTCCTCAAAACCAATGGGCTTGCCAACATTAACATAAATCGGGGCAAACATCCTAAAAGTGGACTGGATATGTATTGGCACAACGGGGGACTTCCCTTTGATGGCAAATAAAGCCACCCCTGCCTTATAGTCTGCCGTGTCAAATTCTTGCTGGCGACCGCCCTGCATAAAAATACCAATAGTATCGCCTTTTTTTAGTGTGGAAACAACCCGCTTTAGACTATCCATGCTAGGCTTCTCACGGTCAACGGGAATTGCCCCAAGCCCAGCAAAAAGCTTGTTAAAGAACTTTTTCTTAAATAGTTCTTTTTTGGCAAGAAAATGAACAGGCTTAGGGGATACCAATCCAAGCACCACCGTGTCATGGTAGCTTTGGTGGTTACAACACAAAATGACCCCGCCTTCTCTAGGGATATTCTCCCGCCCTGTCACCTTTGTTCTAAAAATTATCTTATATGTAAAACCCACAACTGCCCTTGCAAAGGCGTATAGCATGGTCTACTACTTCCTTTCGTTAATGACTTTTATGATAGCTTCCAGAGTTTCTTCCTTACTAAGGCAACTTGTGTCGATAATTACCGCATCATCTGCCACCTTTAGAGGGGACGCTTCTCGGTTCATATCCTGATGGTCACGTTGGGTAATTTGAAGGCTAATATCCTCAAAATCTGTCGGCTGACCCATTTCCGCAAGTTCTTCCACCCGCCTTTTGGCTCTGGCTTCCACTGAAGCATCTAGATAAATTTTAACATCCGCATCAGGGAAAACCACCGTGCCAATGTCCCGCCCATCCATGATAATATTTTGCCCTTGTGCCATCCTGCGACACATTTCCACAATTTTTTCCCTAAGTTTTGGGAAACGTGCCACGGCAGATGCTCCAGCACCAGCTTCGGCGGTTCGCACATCAGTTGTCACGTCGTCGTTATTCAAAAAGATGTGTTGTGAACCGTTTATATATTTAATGTCAAGGACGATATTTGCAACAGCATCAACCACAGCTTGTTCATTGTCTAAGCTTATGCCCTGCCGTGTAGCAAAAAGCCCACAAGCACGGTACATTGCTCCGCTGTCTATGTAGATATAACCAAGCCTTTGTGCCAAAGCTTTCGCCACAGTGCTTTTGCCCGAAGCCGATGGACCATCAATGGCTATTTGCATTATTTAGCCCCCTCTACCAAATCGGGACGCAAAACCTCCGCTTCTCCCAAATACACATGCTTAATTTGGGATTGAGGCACATCCAAATCCGCCAGCACCTGCACCCGAATACAACGAGGCAACGCCCCAACCACATCCATAGACTGCAAACACAACAAAGACGCAGACGTAAGTCCAAGCCCACGGGCAGCAACGGCAGGAAAAACCGCATCCAAATCCTTGGTGCTGGCAAATGTCACCGAAACCACCTGCTCAACCTCTATACTATTAGCCCTAAAAATTTCCTTTAACATGGTTGTTACATTTTCCAAAATACTTTCCTTTGTATTTTCGGCACAAACTGCCCCACGAATTGCCCTCATAAACCATCACCCCTTGCGTAATTCCACCCATTATAGCACAAACAAGAAAAAAAGTAAAACTTTTTTCAAAAAGTGCTTGACAAGTGAATTGTATTAGTGTATTATTGTATTATTACACTATTACAATACAACAAATTTAAGGAGGAAGTGGCATGAAAGGTAAGAACAAATTTTTATTAATACTGTCTTTGGTGATGATTGCTTTTGGTGGATTTGCCCTAGTGGTAGATTTGCTTGAAATTTCGAATCCAGACCAAAACCTTAGGATTATTAGCTCAATATCAGCATCAAGCATTTTTATAGTTGCTGGTCTATGGGGTATTTTCTCTAAATCAAGCAAAAATATCTTTATTGTAGGTATTTTGCTTTTACTAATCACAACAATTGATGTTGTGATAGGTATTGGATTTTTTGGGATGGGCATTTTTCATCTCACACTTTTCATTTGGCCATTGTTGTATTTTGGAGGGTGGGCAGTTTCAAAATCTTCAGCATTAAAAGGAGGAGGGACATTATTGACAAAATAAACTTTGACGCAAGTACACCTATTTTTCTACAGATTGTTGACAGCATTTTAAGCGACATTGCAACAGGGACATTAAAACCTAGCGAAAAAATAGAAAGTGTGCGTTTGCTTGCGTCCCGATACAAGGTAAACCCCAACACCATGCAAAAGTCGCTGGAAAAGCTGGGGGACATGGGCTTTTTATACACCGAGCGAACCAGCGGGCGTTTCGTCACCGATGACGTGGCAAAAATCCAAGCATTACGCCAAGAAATCCCCGCACGCATTACGAAAGAATACATCGAAGAAATGCTGTCGGCAGGGGTTTCATCAGGCGAGATACCTAATTACGTAAACAAATTCTTGAAAGAGAGGGAAGCAAATGGAAAAAATTCTAGAAATTAAAAACTTAAACAAAAACTATGGAAATTTCACCGCTGTCAAAAACATGACATTTGATGTAGAAAAGGGCAAAATTGTCGGCTTGCTTGGCCCCAACGGCAGTGGCAAAACCACCATGATAAAAACAATTATGGGGCTGATGAGCGACTACACAGGGGATGTAACAATAACAGGCATAACCCCAGGCCCAGAGGCAAACAAATACATTTCCTACCTACCAGACCAAGCCCATGTGCCACGCTGGCTAACCGTCAACCAGTCCATAAACTTTTTTAATGACTTTTATGAAGACTTTGACCCAAAACGTGCCGCCGATATGCTTGACCAAATGAAAATACCCCGTGATAAAAAGCTAAAAGCCCTGTCCCGTGGTATGCAGGAAAAGGTAAATTTATCACTGGTAATGTCCCGCCGTGCCAAACTTTACATATTGGACGAACCCATTGGGGCAGTTGACCCCGCCAGCCGAGAATTTATCATCGAAACCATCCTCAAAAACTTCAACGAAGAAGGGGCAATCCTCATTTCCACCCACATAATCGCCGACATCGAACCAGTGTTGGACAAAGCCCTATTCATCCGTGAAGGCGAACTTGTCCTAAACGACGACGCAGACAAAATCCGTGAGGAAAAGGGACAATCCCTTGACCAGCTATTTAGGGAGGTTTTCAAAAATGTTCACTAAACAATTAAAATATGACTTTATGTTCAGCTACAAAACATTTTTTACCATGTTTATAGGAATTATTGTTCTTAGCGTTATTGTGCGTATCGTAAACATTATGCCAGACCTACCCCCAGAACTTAACAACATTTTGCAGATTATTGTAATAGCTGCTGGTGGCACAGCCATTGCCGTCACATCTTATGTCCAAATTTTGCTTTTTTACCAACGCAGTTTGTTTAGTGCAGAAGGCTATCTATCCCTTACCCTGCCCATAAGCCGTGGACGCTTGCTGGCTTCCAAAATTATAACAACATTTGCTTGGTTTGTTTTCATGTTGCTTTCCATCCCTATAATGCTAATTTTGTTGTCGCCCCCCACGGACAACCTATGGTCTGCAATCGCAAATGTCATAACTGGCGATTTTGTTGCAGGCATCTTCACATATGTACTTGTTCCTGCGATTGCCTTAATTGCTATCCTTTTCCTAAGCATCACCCTTGCCAACAGCGTAATTTTTAACAAAAAAATTCATGGCATTGTGGCAGGTTTGTTCGCTGTGGTTACGCACATATTATTTTTCTGGGGACTTTCAAGAATAACCGACAGGTTTACAGAATTAGAAACCATTTACGGCGGAGAAGGCTTGTTTAATTGGTCTGTTACCATGTATGTACCACAAACAGGACTACAATACGGCAGAATACCCATCGAAAGTGGTGGCTTTGTAGATATTTTTACCATAGCCTATTCCTTGGGGGTGGCTGGGATTGCCATAGCCGCAACCATGTACCTGCTTAAAAAACGCATTGCATTGCGATAAAATGTAGGTCTGGGGCTTAACCCCGTCCCCCTTGACAGAAAAATCCCAAAAATAATTCAAGATTTTCTAAAAAAGGCTTGCATGACAAGTCTTTTTGTTATATAATGGTATTAAATGATGGAGATTTTTGGGAGGAGATGTCCATATGTGTCTCGCCAGCAAAATTAGTTTAGCGGAAAAATTCAAACTGCTTAGGAAAGCAAACGGCATAACACAAGAAGTTATTGCACAAGAGTTAGATTGTGTAAAATCCAGAATATGTGAGATTGAAAAGGGCAAAAAGGAATATGAGCCTTATGAAATTCCTATTCTAAAAAAGTTGCTTTGTGTTGAAAATGCCCCAATCCTTGAAGATGAAATTACCAACTATATTAACCAACTAGAGTTATGGCAGTGTTACATCAAGGATTTGCGTATGGAAGAAGCAAAAAAGATTTATGAAGAATTATCAGTTATAACCAAACTTTCTTACGAAAAGGATTTGAATTTCAATTACAGGATGATTGAAGCCAGATTATTAATGAGGATGGAAGAAATTCCATCTGCTGAAGAAGTTTTGGAAAATTCAAAGTCATTACTTAGAGAAGTAAGTAAAATAAATGTATATCACCACTATCTTAACATGGGTATGCTAAATTTTTACAAAGGTGACTATGAAACATCGAAAAAATTTTATAAAACAGCAGACGATATAGAAATTGAAGGCTACGAAAAAGATGACTCGCTTACTTACAATTTAGGTCTATGCTATACACGACTGGGAATGTCTACAATGGCAATAATAACCTTACTAGAAATTTACAATAAATTTAGTCACAACAATACAAGTGTATTAGGACTATATTTGGACAACACGCTTGCAGTAAATTACATCAGGATTGGCAAAGACAAGCCCGCTAAGAAATTGTTAGAAAAAGCATTAGCAAGAGCCAAAGCACAGTGTAACAAGATTTATACTGGTCATGCACTACAAAATCTAGGATGTGCTTATAGGGTAGCTAAAGACTATAAAAAAGCAATCGAATATTTCGACCAATCACTACGCCACTATGAAGTAGGCGATAAATATTACCTAGATGTAATTTATGAAAAAATTATTTGCTTAATCGCTGATGGTAAAAAGGAAAGTTTATGCCAACCATTGTTACTTCGTGGAACAGAACTTTCAAAGTCAAACGAACAGTTCCAAATACTTTTTCAGTCACTTTCCCATTTGCTTTCACTAGATAACACATCAGCAGAATACATAAAAGACGAAACTATTCCATGGTTGATAAAAAAACATGACCTTGCCAAAGCACTATATTTTTGTAACAAACTTATGGAATATTACACCAGTAAAAATTCGCAAAAAAATAAATCTGAAGTAATTGAAAAGAAAAGTGGAATTTTAGAAAAAATGATATTTGGAGGTGAAGTAAAAAAATGCGAAAAAAACTTATAGCCCTTGTAACTTTAATTGCGGTTTTTGTTTTTTCTATAAGCCTTAATGTAATAGCCGATGAGGACGGTGCAATTCCACTTGCCGTCCCAACCAGCATCGTAATCACCTTCCCGACACCTGAATAGCACAAAAAACTACTAAGAACCATTAAAAATGGTTCTTTTTTATTGTCAAAAAACCCCATATTTACAGGGTTTGTATCACATTCATACTACTTTTTATAAATTTTTTCAAAAAATTCCAAAAAAGTGCTTGCTTTTTCTTTTTGGATGGTGTATAATGTTTTTAAGCTAAAAGTTCGTAAATGAACTCCAAAAAATTAAAATAATTTAGTTTTGGAAGGTAGTTTACGAACTTTAGGCAAATACAAAAAATAAACGGGATTATCCCGAAAAAAATTAAAAGGAGGAAACGAATATGATTATTCGTAAGCTTGATGATTTAGGGAGAGTAGTAGTACCAAAGGAAATGCGTAGAAGCCTTGATATACGTGAGGGTGACAGCTTGTCCATAATCCTCGAAGGTAATGGTGTAATAATCAAAAAGTTTACCACAACTTGCGATTTTTGCAACAGCACTGATGAAGTTGTGCGTAAAAACAGAGCATTTCTGTGCAACGATTGCCGTGTAGCCCTTCGTGCTGAATAAAGGCATCTAATTAATTCTGGTATCTCATTTCAATACATAAAACTCCTTAGTTAGAACAAAACAGACTGCATTTTCCTTGACTTTGGGTGCTAGTCTGTTTTGTTTTTATGAAGTTTGTAACTACACAACGCCTAGGCGGTATCGTCCACAAAAATAGGGCGACCAATGGTCGCCCCTACCGTTATTTCATCGTAGGGGCGGGCATTGCCCGTCCCACTTCTACTGGCACTATTCAACAGTGTCGGACAATACCCACACCGTTTTTATTTGCCAACTTTGCCTTTTAGTACCAAAATACGGCTCATTTCATTGTAGATGTTCATATAACCTTCGTCCATGCCCATGCCTGGTTTTGCAAGGGTTTGGACGGGGCTGGTCGCCATGGCTATGTGGGCGCAAACTTGTCCACTTCTGTCGGTTTCGTTGCAAGTGCCGCCAAGGTATGCACCCATGCCGTTTTGTTTGCAGTACAAGACAGCTTCAATGGAATTGTTGATACCGCCAAGGTCGGGGGTTTTAATTTGTGCCATATGTCCCGCATTGTTGTCAGTAAACGCCTTAACATCTGACAGGGTGTTGCACCATTCGTCCGCCACAATTTCTACGTCAATGCCCTTGGCTTCCTGCATCTTACGTATTTTTGCAAGGGCTGCTATTTGCCCATCTAAAGAGCCGACATCAACAGGTCCTTCTATGCGTAATTTATAGGGTTTTGCTGCTTCTTCCAGCTTGCCCATATAATCCACCAAGGCATCATAATCGTCCCCGAAAATTTCCCCAAGCATACCGTATACATCAATGTGCATTGTTGGGGCGTAATTTTCCTGCACTTTAATTTCCCCGATACGCCTACTAAGCCAGCCAACATATTCCAATAGTCCCTCGCCATTTTTGCCTGTTTTTTCAATATTGTTAAATAGAGCATGAGGCAAAATTTCCACTGACTTCAAAATCATTTTTTCGGCAGTGGCATAACGGGCATCACCAGACTGACCAAAAATTGGTATCATACTGTCGGAAATGGTTGTGCCGTATTCCTCTGCGATAACCTGTGCCATTAGCTTGTTTTGGCTTTTTGCCACGGCATCCAAGGCAGCTTGGGTAATGCCGTAGCGGATTGCAGTGTGCAACAACTTGCCGTCAATTACAAGACTGTCCAGCTCTTTTGCCATTTCTCTAAATGTTCCAATTTCACGCCCGACAAGCAGAGGTTTTATATGCTTATCAATTACAGGTATGAAATCTTTTGCCAAAAACAAAGGGTCACGACCGCTTGCCCCAGAATACTGCACCGCTGCACAATCCCCATAGGCAACCTGCCCATTTTCCAGCACAAACATAACGGAAATGGACTCGCCAGGTTGGCGTACGCTGGTAAAACCTTCAGTTAAAGGTGTACCTTTGTAAGCAGAACCATCCTCTTTTGCACCTGCTTTAATCGCCTTTTGGTCATCAAAGAAAAATCCGCTTTGACCCCCACTGCAAATTACATCAATTATTTTCAATCTTAATCCTCCTCATTTGTGAAAATAAAAATTCTAAAATAATTTGTTCGTTTTTACTATCAATTTTCACTAATATTTTGCTAAAAATGATGGGTAAAAACGAACTTTTGAATTATCCCCTATTTCGGACGACCGATTAACTTGCCGTCCGCAATAGCAAAAATATCATCAATGGACATTTGAAAAGAAGCTTCACGTTTTTCCACTTTACCACGCACATTAAGTTTCTTCTCGTGGAAGTTTTTGATGTGAGGGCTAAAAGGAAGGTTGCCAAACTCAATAAAACGCACAGCACCTTCATTGTCACGGGCGGGGAAGGCAAGGTCAACATTTTGCTTACTTGGTGAGAAAGGAATGTCCATAATACCCGCTTCAAAGGCACGTACGCTTCCAATGGCAATATCACCATCACCCATGTCCAAGGTGCGGTCAATTATGGATTTTGTTTCCATTTCAATAAGACCAGCTTCCAAATGCACGTCATGCAGTTCCAAAAGGTCTTGCCCTTGAAGCATATTTACAACTTGCTTGGTTGCTTTCAAGCCTGCTGCATTGGCTTCTTTTGTAGGAATTCCCATAGCCTCATGGGGTGTTTTAACAATAACTTTAGTGGCACGTGACAAAACGGCAGCAGCCGCACCCCAAGATATAACACCAAATGCCATGGCTTCATCATGGGGAAAACCACCCATCCATTGATGCAAAACCGTTGTTACATGAACATCTTCATATCCAAACTTATCCAAATAATAGCGGGTCAAACTACGAAGGGATTTAATTGCCGCCACGTCTTGGACAACATTACCAAGCTGTCCATAACCCACCGTAATGTTTTTGCAACCCTGCTCCGCCGCCAAAAGGCTTTCTATAACAGCCACCGAATGGGATATACAGGGTGGTACAAGTGTACCAGTCAAAGGTCCATATGGTTCACGGTTAATGGTAATGCCCGCTTCTTCATACTTGCCCATCAAACGGTCTACAAACTGCCAGTCAAAAATGGTCTTTTCCAGCTTAATATCTTTTGAATATGGGATATTATAAGAAATTCCCCCGCCCTCATAAGATGTAAAACCACCAGCCATGGTGATAAGTGCCAAAAGACGTGCATCAGGCGTGCCGTGGCGAACCTGTGCAGGGTTTTTCAAAGAAGATGTTACCTCACGGCAAACCTCTACACCATGGTTTACAGCAGGAAAACCATTAAGCATAGAACGCCCATTTTTCACACTTTCATCAATGCCTATTTGGGCATCCTCATAACGGTTAAGACGTGTATAAGCATCAATGGTAGAGGGCAGAAGGTCGGCAAAACCAAAGTCCTCTAAATATTGTAAAAGCTCAATATGTTCTTTGGGCAAAGCAACGCCAGCACGGGGCTGGGTCAGTGTTATGCCCTCGGCATCAGCTTCAATCAACTTCTTAGCAAAGTTTTTCTCCTCAGGTAAAGACTTTTGGTAGGCAATACCATCAGCAATGGTCAACCCTTCACCTGTTTTCCAACCCTTTAGCACTTCTTGCTCCAAATGGTCAAAAAGGTCGTCGCTCATCTTCTCGTTTTTTAGTTTAATTTCCATGCCGCCCCTCCTAATTTGTGGGTACCAATTATTTTTATTTTATCACAGCCGTAAGGCTATGCCCATATTCTACAATTGCTTATAAAAATCACTTACTAACAACCCATTACTTTTACAAACATCCTTGGCTATACTTTGCAGTGTACCAATTTTAATTGGCTGATGGTCTGGCACAGTTATATTATGTGACCCACAAGGTAAGTTTTTTGACAATCTTATGTGACTTCCAGTTTGCCTCACAACCACATAACCGTAGTGTTGTAAAAGTTTTATGAGTTGACTGGAATCCGCATCTCTTGGCACCCTCATACAGCAATAATCTCATCTTTAACTAAATGTATGCGTATGGTGCTAGGCATTTGTTGGGTGTCAAAATGACATTTAACCGCATCCCGTAAGGTATCGGGTAATTGACTGTAGTTATCACATTGGGTAAATATGGAATAACCAACAGCTTGGGCTTCAAAGCCACCATCCAACGACTCTGTAACAGTAAAAATTATTTCATTCATTGTACGCAAACCTCCTCCTTATAGCTGTTTCTTAGCTTTTTTTCCGAAACTTTGCAATGATTTAATAATTTACGTTATTCAATCTCTGTAAAACTATTTTTCATAATCCGCAACGCTATGTCGGGATGTCTGCGGGCTAATAAACCCATTGCTGCTAGGGCATTTTCTTTGTCTAGCAGAATTTTGGGGTTTTGGGGTTTTAAGGCGTTCAAATCCCTTGGACTATAAGAAGCTTCTTGTAAAATCATTTTTGGGTCAGGGGCGTTAATGACCGCACCTCCGCTACCGATTATATATTCCACACGGGTTAAATCCTTACCCTCTTGACTAAAAACTTCCCCACTGGGAGTAAAAATCCGCTCTACATACCCAACATGACGGGCAGCGGACAACCTTATTGCCCAGCCAGCAAAAGATGAATCAATTTGAGCATATTTGGAATATTCACCTTGTGGCAAAACATCGGGGTTAGATTTGCAAATATCCAGCCAGTCAGCTACATCCCCTTGGTCAAAATCACCAAGCCCACCTTCCTCGCAAATCAAGTCGTAAAGGGCGTGCAGACTGTATCTCATACCAATATCACCCTCTACGGTACGTTTGGCAAAAGGTTCTTGAATACCACTGATAAACGCCCCACTTTTAGGCAAGCCATCCGCCATAGAATACACATCACAGGTTGCTCCGCCAAGGTCATAAGCCATAAGTTCGCCAAGACCTTTTTCTCCCTCGCAACCTTTTGACAAAAGCTCACAAGCCTCATAAACCGCCAGCGGGGTAGGTATAATTTCCATGTCCATCATCCCAGCCACTTTATCCAAACCCTTGGCAGACACAATGTTTTCGATGAATAAATCCCTAATAGCCACCTTTGTGGGGTCGATGTTAAGCTTACCAAACGTAGGCATCACATTTTCACAAACAATTACCCGCTTGCCCCCGCCCTCCAGTATTTTTCGGGCTTCCATAGCACCAGAACGGTTGCCCGCCACAATCACAAAAAAGTCGCCTTCAGTTTTTGCAATGGTTTCTGCGTTTTGCAACAAAACCTTCTTGTTACCTCCGTCGATACCACCAGAAAGTAACACAATGTCGGGATTTATGGCTGTTATTTCTTCCATCTCAAACTCAGTAAGCTCATAAGAATAGGTTTTGACAACCTTACCGCCAGCAGAAGCCGCCGCCAGTCGTGAAGCCTTTGCTGTCAAATCAGGCACAAGCCCGCTGGACACAATTTTTAAGCCACCAGCAGCAGACGAGCAAGCCAAAAAAACCGCTGGCACAAAATCACCCAGTTGGGACTTAATCCCCGCCAAGGCATTATTGTAACCTTCGGTAACATCAGTTTCAATGGTGGTAAATGACTTAGAAAAGGCAATAATTTCTCCCTTATCCACATCCACCGCCATCATTTTGGTGTAAGTCGAACCAAAATCTGTTAAAATATAAATACTCATTACTTTTTCAAATCCTCTGCAAGGTGTTTAATTGCGGTTTGGGGGTCTGTCCCTGGGGGATAGGCACGGTTTATTCCCATGGCAAGAAAACGCTTCTCCACCTCTTCAAAATTTTGTTTGCCTACAACAATATTACCACCAACATAAAGCAAAATGTTATTAAGTCCCGCTTCGTCACACTTTTCTCGCAGACCCTTAACGTCAATCTCTCCATGACCATATAGGCTAGATACCATAATAACATCTGCATCCGCTTCCACAGCCGCTTCCACAAATTCTGTTTGGGAAACCATAACACCCAAATTTACCACATTAAAGCCAGCCTTGGTAAAGGTGTAATTCAAAATTTTGTTGCCCACAGCGTGGACATCCGCTCCGATAACACCGATAACCAAGGTTACCTTGTCCTGACCTTCCATTTTGCACTCTCCTCTATGCTATTCGCTTATAATTGCCAAACTTTGATGAAATTCATCACTACCAAACCATTTTGCATGAACCATGCCAGCAAAAGCCCTTACATGGGGTTTATCCCACACACCATAAATATACATGAAATTACCCAATCTGTCAACATAATGATTTTCTGTTAGCCCACGAAAATATTCATTTGCATACAAAACATTTTGCCAATATTGGTTAAGCCTGATACCGCTGTGTGCAAGCATCTGTGCCGATAAAAAATAAGTAGAAAGCGTACCCCAATCCTCACGATTATCGCTAAAATTATCCCAAACCAAGTAGGGGGTTGAAAACATTCGTTGCCTGTCTTCGCCATCCCATTCCCAAATGTGCTGACTTGAAATAAAACCTAAATGTTCCAACATACTGTCATAATGATAGCCAAGTACAGGTAAATGGTCGCCAAAAAACACTAACACCGTTGGGCGGTCACTTTCTTCTAAAAATTCTATTAAACGAGCTAATTGACGGTCAGCATCCAAAACGCCTTGGGCGTATGTGGACAAACTGCCCAAATGTTCCTCGGTTAAATGTGGGCTGGTGGCAAAAACCTCTCGTTGATAATAAGTGTACTTGCTACCCCAAAATTCAAAATGGTTTTGAATGGAAATACCAAACAAAAACAATGGTACGTCGTCTTGGTTTGCACGTTCAATTTCTTCTATCATGCGGGTTGTGAAATATTCGTCGGATATATACCAGCCCTTAAAATCCGCATAAGGCATATCGTCTTTTGTTACAAAATATTCAAAACCAAGGCG
>WQZZ01000050.1 GCA_009780485.1 Defluviitaleaceae bacterium
GATGCAAACATTATGGCTGGGCGTAAGATTTCTTACATAAACGGGGACGAGGGCAACGGCTTTTTGCCCATGCCAGACAGCTTGACTGTCAAGTCTGATGTTATTTATATTTGTTCACCCAATAACCCAACAGGTTCGGTTTACAGCCGTGAACAATTGAAGGCATGGGTGGATTTTGCAATCGAAAACAATGCAATTATCCTTTTTGACAGTGCATATGAATGTTTTATCAGCGATAAAACCTTGCCCACCAGTATTTTTGAAATCGAGGGGTCAAGAAAATGTGCTGTAGAAATTGCAACCCTGTCTAAAATGGCTGGGTTTACAGGTGTTCGTTGCGGTTATACGGTTATACCAAAGGAATTGGAGTTCGATGGGCAAAGCATCGGAAAAATGTGGATGCGTCGCCAAGCCACTAAGTTTAACGGTATCTCTTATATTGTGCAAAAAGGGGCGGAAGCGGCACTATCCCCCGAAGGGCTTGCCCAGTGCAAGGAAAATGTGGATGCTTATATGGACAATGCCAAAACCATAGCCAAAACCATGACAGAGCTGGGCATTTGGCACGTTGGCGGTGACAACGCCCCGTATATCTGGCTAAAATGCCCCAATGGCATGACCAGTTGGGATTTTTTTGACAAACTATTGGCAGAAGCCCATATTGTGGGTACGCCAGGTGCTGGTTTTGGTGCTAAGGGCGAAGGGTATTTCCGTTTGTCCGCATTTAACAGCAAAGAAAACGTGGAAGAAGCAATGAACCGCATTAGAAAGGTTCTGTAATTGATGATAGAAATTCTTGATATATTAAAAAAGTTACAAAAAGGATATACGAAGAAAGACCCAAAAAATGCACCTGCTTTGATGTCTGAAATTTTTTCAAACAGGCAAGATTTGCTGACGCTAGGAACTGGGACGGGTGAAATTTGTCTAGGTCGAGATGAGGTAGAGGAGCTTATCCGCAGTGATTGGGATGGAGGCTGGGGCGACTTTGTAATGGACTTGGAAAATGCGAAGATAGAGCAAGAAGGTGACATCGCATGGTTTTTTGCGGATTGCACCGTAGGTTATTTTTACGAGGACACCCCCGAAAATTACGCATATTTCGCCGATGTTGCCCGTGAATTGGCATCAAACGAAAAAGCAACCCCTAAACAGCGATTGTCCCATATCAATTGGCTTTTGGGGATTAGGTTTCATCAGCGGGCAGATGGCAGACGGGAATATTTGATGCCAGTTAAGCTTAGCGGGATGCTGATAAAAGAGGAAAATTATTGGAAGATAGCCACCCTTCATTTTTCACAGGAAGACCCAAGTTATCCAGATATGCGTTTTGAGGATTATAACAGTGATTTCGTTGATATGTTTGAAAATCAGAAAAGTAAGTTTATAAGTCATGCACAAAATGTCGCAGACCCTAAAGTTATACAGTTACTAAATGACTTCAAAGATGAAGGTATTGAATTTGATGCACGGCAGGTCAAAATCTTTGAAAGTGGAGATTTTGCGTGGGTGATGGCGATAGGTATTCAAAAGAAAACCATGTCAGAAGATGAGGTATTGCATAATGCTATACAAGAAATTACAAAATCTTTTGACGACGGCATATCACCAGAGAAAAGGCTTTTTGAGATGAAACATAACGTTGCATATGCTCTTAAAGAAATTTCTTCTGGTGCGGAATTTACATGGCAGATTAGGCTGTCGGCGGTGATTGAGAAGGCAGAGGAGGGCTACAAAATTCGTCATAAGCACCTTTCGTATCCATGCGATTGTATAATTGAAGGTAAGCTTTAGAGAAAACAACTAAAAACCCGCCATGTGGATGCTGGCGGGTTTTTTATATGCCTTGCTATCTTAATTTTATGCGACGCAAACGCAGGGCGTTTAGTAATACTGATATGGATGAGAATGTCATGGCAATAGCGGCAATCATTGGGTCTAGCAGAGGACCACCGAAGATAAACCAGATACCCATAGCGATTGGGATACACGCCACATTGTAGAAGAAAGCCCAAAACAGGTTTTGCTTGATGTTTGTTATTGTTTTACGGCTTAATGTGATGGCTGATACCACACTGGATAAATCTCCACGCATCAGCACAATGTCAGCGGATTCGATTGCAACGTCCGTACCCTGTCCGATGGCTATACCCACGTCGGCTTGGGCAAGGGCGGGTGCGTCGTTTATGCCATCACCCACCATTGCGACCTTTTTGCCTTGGGCTTGCAGTTTTTTGATATTGTCGGATTTGTCAGCTGGCAAAACCTCTGCTAAAACTTTGGTGATGCCTGCCTGTTTTGCCACGGCAGCGGCGGTTTTGGCGTTGTCACCTGTTAGCATTATAACCTCGATACCCATGGACTGCATTTTTTCTACAGCCGCCTTGCTGCCTGTTTTGATGATGTCTGCTACGGCGATAATTGCGGACATTTTGCCGTCAATCGCCATATACATGGGGGTTTTGCCTTCGTCAGCTAGGCGGTCGCTGTCATCGGAGTAGTCTGCTAAGTCAATGTTATTTTCTGTCATTAGACGCAAGTTGCCGATTAATAGGGTCTTGCCCTCGATTTCTGCGGAAATTCCCTGACCTGTAATGGCTTCAAATGAAGTTGGCTCGACAAATTCTATGCCGTCCGCTTGCCCTTTTGCCACAATGGCTTCGCCCAAAGGATGTTCGGACTTTTTTTCGGCAGAAGCAGCCAAACGTAGGATTTCTGCGGATGAATAGCCGTCATCTGTTACAATGTCTGTCACATGGGGCTTGCCCACAGTAATTGTACCCGTTTTGTCCAGCACCACAGTTTGGATTTTATATGCAGTTTCCAGACTTTCACCAGACTTGATTAAAATACCGTTCTCGGCACCCTTACCCGTACCAACCATGATGGATGTGGGGGTTGCAAGCCCCAAAGCACAAGGGCAAGCCACAATCAAAATTGCGATAAAGATACGCATGGCAAACCATATTGTTGAAGGGTCGCCTGTGGCGTGTTCTGCGATAAAGTTAGCTCCGAAGAACCACCAGCCAGCAAGGGACGCAAAGGCTATGATTATAATTGCTGGCACAAATTTTTCGCTGATGGCATCTGCAAGGGCAGCAATTGGGGCTTTTGACCCCTGTGCTTCCTCAACCAACTTTATAATCTGCGAAAGTGCTGTGTCCCGCCCTACTTTAGTGGCTTGATATTTAATTGAGCCGTTTTTGTTGATGCTTGCACCAATCACGGGGTCGCCAGTTGTCTTGCTTACTGGCATACTTTCTCCCGTCAACATACTTTCATCAACGCTGGTTTCGCCTTCGGTTACAACGCCGTCAACGGGCATTTTTTCGCCAGGACGCACCACGATAATGTCCCCAACAACCACTTCGTCGATATAAACTTCGACTTCTTCATTGTTACGGATGATTTTAGCGGTTTTTGGTGCAAGTCCCATAAGCTTCTTAATCGCTTCACCTGTCTTGCCCTTGGCGATACTTTCCATATACTTACCCATTACAATCAGCGTCAAGATTACGCCTACAATTTCAAAAAACGGCTCGTAGCCATGGCGTTGACCGTAACCCATACCAATTTGGTCGTTTAATGCCATGACGATGTTTGCACCTGTCAGATAAAGACTGTAGACAAATGCCGCAGCCGTACCCTTGGCAATTAAAGAATCCATATTGGGACTTCGCTTAACAAAAAGGTTGTAAAAACCACGTGTATAAATTTTCCAGTTTACTATCACGATAGGAATTGTCAACAGTAGTTGAATAATCGTGTTTTGCCACGCAAATTCGCTTAAAATCCAGTGGTGAAGCTCTGTGTTTCCAAACAAATACATTGCGTGTGGACCCATGGCGATGATGAACAGCGGTATGGTGAAAATTCCTGAAATTATCAGCCTTTTACGCAGTGCTAGGGTTTCTTGCTGTTTGCGTGCGGCTTCCACATCAACACTTTCTTCTTCCAGTAGCTCAAACCCCGCCTTTTTGGCTGCTTTTATCACATCCACCACCGATACTTGGCTCATATTGTATGTTAGATGAAGTTTCTCGGCAGCGAAGTTGACACTGGCTTCTGTCACCCCATCAATACGTTTAACGGTGCGTTCCAAAGCACCAGAGCAAGCAGCACAGGTCATGCCCTCCACCTTAAAAATGCGTGTTCCAGAAGGTATTTCCAGCCCAAAACCTGCCTTTTTAGCGGCGGCAATGACCTCATCAAGCGTAATTACATCTTTGTCAAATTGCAATGTCAGTTTTTCCGTTGCAAAGTTTACGCTAGCTTGCTCAACCCCTTCTTTACGGTTTAATGTCCGCTCTAAAGCCCCTTGGCAAGCAGCACAGGTCATGCCCGTTACATTCAAAATCATCTGTTCCATTACATTAACCTCCCAACAGTTTTTACTAGCTCTCCCACGGCACTTTCGTCACCTTTTGCCAGACGTGGGCTAATGCAGGTTTTTATGTGGCTGTCCAAAAGCATTTTGGCAACAGCTCCCATAGATGCTTGCACAGAAGCAATTTGGGTTAAAATATCATCACAATACTCTCCCCGTTCTACCATGCCACGCACGCCACGCACTTGACCTTCAATTTTATTTAACCTTGCCGTCATTTTGGCGGTTAATTCACTGTTCATATAATCACCTCGTTAATAATATACCATACCCCCCTAGGGTATGTCAAGAATAAATTTTATTTTTTTGGAAACAATTTTTGTTAAAAGGATGTGTGTCAAATGACAAATATTTATGAAAGCAATCCAAGAGGGCGTGACCCGTTATGTCCCAAGGGCAGTTTTGGGCGAGAAGCAGGGCTTGCCAGCCGACCATTTTCTGCTTGTGGCGACTGCCACCATTCGTCCCATATGTCCTGCACCGCCACATCAGCCATAAGCCAAGAAATTTTCCCAAAAATGCAAAAAAAGCCTTGCAATTTCTTTGGTGGTGTGCTATAATGTTGGTGTTCTTATCATAGTCATATGAGAAGGGCGAGCAAACACGGCTCGCTCTTTTGTTATAATAGGAAAACTAAACCAAGGAAGGTGATAAAATTTGATTGGTAATAGTGCGGAATTTCTAAGCACCATCCATCTAATTGAAAAGGAAAAAGGCATTGACAAAGAGGTGCTAATGGAAGCTATAGAGGCGGCTCTCTTAGCGTCTTCCAAAAAACACTTTGGGGCAAGTGATAATATGCGGGTGACAATTGACCGTGGCACTGGCGAAATTAAAATCTTTGCCCAAAAAACTGTTGTAGAGGATGTTTTTGACAATCTTATAGAAATTAGCTTGGAAGATGCCAAAGACATCAGCAAAGAATTTGAACTGGAAGATGTAGTGGAAATTCCAATGAGTTTAGCGGGTGCTGGGCGTGTGGTTGCCCAAGCCGCTAAACAAGTGGTTATACAAAAAATGCGTGAAGCAGAACGTAGCAAGGTTGTAAACGAGTACAAAAGCAAGGAAATGCAAATGGTTTCCGCTGTTGTTGATAGGATTGATAAGCGGAACGTCCACCTTGCGGGAGATAATAGGGATTTGGTGCTTTTACCTGTAGAGCAAATTCCTGGTGAAGAATATTTCCAAAACCAAAGATTAAAAGTTGTGGTGCTGGATGTGCGTGAAGGGGGTCGTGGTACACCGACCATCAGTGTTTCTCGTTCCCATCCCGAATTGGTAACAAGGCTATTTGAGCAAGAAGTACCAGAGGTTGCAGACGGCACTGTGTTAATCCGTGCGGTGGCACGTGAAGCAGGTTTTCGCTCCAAAATTGCCGTTTCCAGCGAAAATGAAAATGTGGATGCGGTTGGTTCTTGCGTTGGTAACGCAGGTACACGTGTAAGCACGGTGGTTGATGAGCTTAATGGGGAAAAAATCGACATTATTTTACATTCTGAAGACCCTAGAGAGTTTATAGCTGCAGCCCTTTCCCCTGCCCAAGTTTTGGCGGTGGTTATCGAAGAAGGTGGTAAAATGGCGAAAATTGTTGTGCCTGACAACCAACTATCCCTTGCCATTGGGCGTGAGGGTCAAAATGCTCGCCTTGCCGCCAAACTTACAGGCTTTCGCATAGACATCAAAAGTGAAAGCAAAGCAAAAGAAGAAGGTGCAATTACCGAAGCTGATTATTTGGCCAACATCTCCAAAGAGAGTCCTGTCAATGTTTCGGATTATGCAGAAGCGGCAGCGGAATATTATGCAGCCGAGGCAACTGGCGATATAACTTATGAAGACGACTACGAATACGACGACTATTACGATGACGATTATGACTACGAATACGACGACGATTACGAATATGAGGAAAATACAGAAGGTGATGACAATCAACAAAAGTAAGGGTGAACCCCGTGGCAAAATGCCCAGTTTACGCCGCTGTGTTGGTTGTCGTCAGATGATTGATAAAACCATACTGTTGCGGGTTGTAAGGTTGTCAGAAAGCGGTTTTGCGGTGGACACCACTGGAAAATCTGCTGGTCGGGGTGCTTATATGTGTAAAAATGCTGACTGCCTAGCAAAAACCATCAAGAAAAACACTTTTAATCATTCTTTTAAGGTTAAAGTACCCCAATCCATCTACGAGGAGCTGAACCAATGGATATGAAATTAAATCGTTTGCTGTCCATGGTTTCGCTGGCGAAAAAGGCGGGCAAGTTGGTGACGGGTGAAGAAGGGTGCGAAAAGGCAATACAAAAGGGGCAAGCAATCCTTTTGCTGGTTGCCACAGACGCATCCGCAAACACCAAAAAGAAATTTACAAACAAAACAACTTTTTATAAAGTGCCAATGTACAGCCTTTTCACAAAAGATGAGATGGGCGGGGCGATTGGCACACATAGCAGGGCAACCATTGCGGTGGTCTGCGAAAATTTTGCTAAAAAAATATCAGAAATTATCGAAAGTATGGAAGGGCATGGTGGCTAAATGGCCAAAAAGAGAATACATGAATTGGCAAAGGAGCTTGGGGTAGGCTCGTCTGACATAATGAAATTTTTACCCCATTTGAACATAGAAGCAAAAACCCATTTCGCTGGGCTTGATGCAGATGCGGCTGGGAAGGTAGCTGCACACTTTGGCAAGTCTGCGTCTGCTTCCAATGAGAAAAAACCAGCAGAACCAAAGGTAGAACCTAAACCAAAAAAAGAAAAGACAGCCGATAACAAGCCTGTGGTGGCGGATGTGGCTGTTGTTTCTGCGTCCGTGGAAAAGCCAGCAGAAGCAAAGCCAGCGGTGCGACAACGCCCAGCAGGACAGGGAAGGCCAGACCGTGAGCGTCCAGTACGTTATGACAAAGACGGCAATGTTGTGCCTTATGAGCCACGTCAGTATGACGCTAATGGCAACCCAATCCCACGTAAGCGTCCTATAGGTCCTGACGGCAAACCTTTGCCACCACCTGTTTATTATGACGCACAGGGCAACCCGATTCCCCGTAAAAAACGCCCCATGGGACAAGATGGCAAACCATTGCCACGCCAACAGCGTCCTATGGGTGCGGACGGCAAGTCATCACCACACCCAGTACGTTATGATGCGGACGGCAACCCAATACCTCGCAAACCAAGACCCCTTGGACCAGACGGTAAGCCGTTACCAAGGCAACCACGTCCTGTAGGGGCAGATGGTAGACCATCACAACGACCAGACCGCCCGCATGGCGACAGACCACCTCGTCAACATGGCGATAGACCCCACGGTGACAGACCTCCAAGGCAGTATGGCGACCGCCCACAAGGCGATAGACCACCACGCCAACACGGTGACAGACCACAGGGTGATAGACCCCCAAGACAACATGGCGATAGACCTCAATACGGCAACCGTCCACAGGGTGGCGGAGGCGGGGGTGGTTTTCGTTCTGGCGGAGGTCAAGGTGGTGGTGGCAGACCAGGCGGAGGTCAAGGCGGAGGCGGTGGCTTCCGTGGCAACGACATCCCTGCCGTTGGTGGCGGACGCACCGCAGGTGCTTTTGGCAAAGATAAGCGTAGTGGCGGTGGCAAAGCCCCTGAAGTGCCAGACAAACAAGGTCGTAAAAACCGCTTAGATGCTGGCAGAAAAGACCGCAGGCATGACAGAAGTGCGTCAGACCGTGAAAAAGATTTGGATTTCATGCCACGCACCAAGTCTTATGCCAAGCCAGAAGCACCTAGCATCATCCAAATTCCACCAACCATCACCTTAAAAGAGTTGGCAGAGTTGATGCTAAAACAAGGTGCTGAAGTTGTTAAAATGCTATTCAAAAAAGGCGAAATGATTGCAATAAACGACACAATTACCTTTGAAAAAGCCGAAGAAATCGCTATGAACTACGACATTTTGGTGGAAGAAAAGATTGAAATTGATATACTTGAAGAAGTTTTTGCCGAGGAAGAAGAAGGTGAAGGCGTTCTTGTGGAACGTCCGCCTGTTGTGGTTGTTATGGGTCACGTTGACCATGGTAAAACCAGCCTTTTGGATGCCATACGCAAAACTGACGTGGTTGTTGGTGAAGCGGGGGGTATTACCCAGCATATCGGTGCTTACACCGTTTCTATTGACGACCGCCAAATTACATTCCTTGACACACCTGGTCACGAAGCCTTTACAGCCATGCGTATGCGTGGTGCGCAGGTGACGGATATTGCAATTCTTGTGGTTGCGGCAGATGATGGCGTAATGCCACAAACCATCGAAGCAATCAGCCATGCTAGGGCTGCTGGTGTTGAAATTATTGTTGCCATAAACAAAATTGACAAGCCAGCCGCCAACAAAGACCGTGTAATGCAGGAGCTGACAGAATATGAGCTTATTGCAGAGGATTACGGCGGGGAAACCATTATGGTGCCTGTGTCTGCCCACACAAAAGAGGGTCTTGACACCCTTCTTGAAATGATTATGCTTACAACAGACATGAAGGAATACAAGGCAAACCCCAACAAAAACGCCCGTGGTACGGTTATCGAAGCCCAGCTTGATAAAGGTCGTGGACCAGTGGCAACTGTGCTTGTAAAATCAGGTACTTTGGAGGTGGGTCAGCCAATTGTGGCGGGTACTGCCCATGGTCGTGTGCGTGCCATGGTTAATGATAAAGGGCAAAAGGTTAAAACGGCAGGTCCTTCTGTTCCTGTAGAAATTCTTGGTTTAACCACTGTGCCGTCTGTTGGTGATTTGTTCTTTGCGGCAAAGTCTGAAAAAGAAGCACGTTATGTAGCTGAGCATATAATTGCCAAAAACCGTGTTAAAATGTTGGAAGAAACCCCGCAAAAGGTTTCTCTTGATGACCTTTTCAGCCAAATCCAAGCGGGCAAGGTTAAAGACCTTAATGTTATTATTAAGGCAGATGTGGGCGGTTCTGTGGAAGCCATGAAGGTTAGCCTTGAAAAACTTTCCAATGACGAGGTTCGTATTCGCACGCTTCATGGCGGTGTTGGTGCTGTGACGGAAAGTGACGTTATGCTTGCATCCACATCAAACGCTATAATTATTGGATTTAATGTGCGTCCAGAAGCGTCTGCCAAGGTGGTCGCAGAAGAACAGCAAGTTGACATTCGTCTGTACCGTGTAATTTACAACGCTATTGACGATGTTAAGGCGGCTATGATTGGTATGCTTGACCCGATTTTTGAAGAAAAGATTATTGGTCATGCTACCGTGCGTCAGCTTTTCAAGGCTTCAGGCATTGGTACAATTGCTGGTTCTTATGTGACGGACGGCAAAATCACCCGCTCGGCTCAGGTGCGTGTGTTGCGTGATAATATCGTTGTTTATGAAGGCGAATTTGCCAGTCTAAACCGTTTCAAAGACCAAGTGCGTGAGGTTTTGACCAATTACGAATGTGGTATTGTGTTAAATAGGTTTAATGACGTTAAAGAAGGTGACGTGATTGAAGCGTTTGTTATGGAAGAAATTAAAAGAACGGAATAACCCTGCCCAAGTAATTGCGACATATATCCTCGTCATTGCGAGCGTAGCGAAGCAATCTCCGTATGCAAAGATGAGATTGCTTCGCCTTCGTCTCGCAATGACGGGGATGGTGGTTTTTCTGGTTATGACTGCCTGTAATGCTGATGATGTAGAGGAATATGAGCGTTGTGATTGCGGGGGCTGGTATCTTCACGAATTAGTTCGCACACCCACTCCGCCCCTAAACTTCATTGAAATTTGGGAAAGACAGCATAATTTTTTGTATCAATTTGAAAATGTTTATGAATTTACATTTTGGGAATGGCATTGGGAAGAAGACTATCCCGCCACAAAAGATTATGTTGTAAATTGGGAAAACGCCTTTGTTTTGTATCCAGACCAGATTTTACGGGATTTTGAAGTGCTATGGTTAGGACTAAATGGCAACGACCCCTACCAAATGCAGTATTATATGCGGGAGATACTGTTCGCCACCCACGAATTTGCCCCACGTGACGCACTTGCCCTAAATTTACAACTGGCACATTATCTAATCCCAAGTGTCGGCTTTAGATTTGTGGATGAGATTGGCGAAACCCACAGAATGTTATTCCACGACGGAACACCAAGGGGCGGATGCGGACCTCATTTTGGAATAAGTCACCACGACCCCCAGTGGGGTTTTGGTTGGGATGATTAATAACTATAAAGATTAGGAGGAAAACAAATGCGTAACAGAATGGTTAGAATAAACGACGAAATTATGAAAGAACTTAGCGAAATTTTGCGTTCAGGTATCAAAGACCCACGGATGACTGCAATGGCAAGCGTCGTACGTGTGGAAACCACACAGGATTTGAAATTCGCTAAAGCGTATATCAGTATCATGGGCGATGATGAAGCAAAAGAAAAAACCATGGCGGCAATCGAAAATGCCAAGGGTCATATACGTTCCACGGTTGCCAAGGCAATCGACCTGCGTCAAACCCCTGAATTCACTTTCGTTCTAGATGAAAGCCTTGACCATGGTGATAGAATTAACCAGATTTTAGATGATGTAAACAAAGAACAGGAGTAATGCCATGCCATTTTCTACTAAAGAAGCTTGGGATAATATCACAAGAAACGGCGACAACATTGTAATTGCAACCCATTATGGACCCGACGGTGATGCGGTTGGGTCTTGCTTTGCTTTGGCATATGCCTTAAAGGCGGCGGGCTTTTCGCCCAAAGTTGTGCTTGATGACTACAATGAAAAGTTGAATATTGTTGATGGTAAAGAGTTTGTTTTTAGCGGTGACACCCGCCAAATGCCCATCGACCTGCTGGTTTGTCTTGACTGTGGTGACCTTGCAAGGGTGGCTGCCCCAGGGGATTTGTTTGCCCGTGCATTTACCACCATAAACATAGACCATCATGTTGGTAATGTGGGTTTTGCCACCCATAACTATATTGATGTGACTGCTCCATCTACCTGTGAGATAATTTTTGGCATTATCAACCACTTTGTCCCTTTAACCAAGGAAATGGCAGCGGCACTGTATATGGGCATGGCAACTGACACTGGTGGCTTTCGATATTCTGCAACAACCCAAAAAACCATGGAAATTGCGGGACGTTTAATGAGTATGGATATTGACTTTACCACCATACAACAAAAGACAATCTATACTCGCAGTCGTACGGAAAGTGCCATTTTTGCCAAGGCTTTACAGAACATGGTGCATATGCCTAGCGGTTTCACTTACACCGTCATCACACAAAAGGAGATGGCTGAAGTATCTGCGGATTATAGCGACTTAGACGGCATTGCGGAATATATGCTAAATATCGAAGGCACAAAAATCGCCGCTTTCCTTAATGAGCGACCCGCCCGAACCAAGGTCAGCTTCCGCTCTAAAGAATATACGGTAAACGATTTGGCAGCACAGTTTGGCGGCGGCGGTCATAAATATGCGGCAGCAGCTTCCTTTGAATCTCAATTTTATGATGGTGTGACATCAGTTTTGGTGGCAGTGGAGAAAAAACTTAATGTATAATGGCATATTAAATATTTTTAAGCCACGAGGTATGACATCTAGAGATGTGGTTAACGTGGTAAGTAGACTAACTCAGAGCAAGGCGGGACACACAGGCACATTAGACCCTGAAGCAACAGGGGTTTTACCTATTTGCTTGGGGCGTGCCACCAAAATTTCTGACTATATTATGAACAGCGAAAAGGAATATGTGGCAAAGGTTGTGCTTGGGGTTGCAACCGATACGGGGGACGCTTGGGGCAAAACCATATCCCAAGGGGAGCTTGTAGAGGACAAAACAAGCATCGAGAGGGTTATACCGCAGTTTGTGGGCGAAATTAGCCAAGTGCCACCTATGTATTCCGCCTTGAAGTTTAAGGGCAGAAAACTTTATGAATATGCCAGAGAAGGCATAACAGTAGAGCGAAAAGCAAGGCAAATTAACATATACCAGCTTGAGGTATTACGGTGGGATTTGCCTCAAAACTTTATAATTCGTGTTAAATGTTCTAAAGGTACATATATCCGCACTTTATGCGAAGATATTGGCATTACTTTGGGTACGGTGGCACATATGGGTAGCTTGATACGCACAAAAACCAGCGGTTTTGTTAGCACCGAGAGCATTAACCTTGCTCAGCTAGAAAAAGCCACAAAAAATGGAGAATTGGACGAAATTATTATACCCATTGAAACGGCTTTGGCACATATGCCCAAAACCACAATCGCACAAGAAGCCGAAAAACTTTTGTTAAACGGCAACAAAATCCCGCTGGATTATGTCAGCAACCCTGTAAACGAACCATGCTTAACCTTTGACCACACAGGCAAATTAACAGGCGTTTTTCAAATGGATGGCGAATTTTTACAACCAATGAAGATGCTGTTGTAAGGGGTGCTAAGTGGAACATATAACAAATGAAAATATTAAAATTGACAGACCCACGGCAATCACCATCGGTAAGTTTGACGGCTTGCATCGTGGGCATATGACTTTGATTAATGAATTAAAAAAAATGGCGGTGCAAAGCGACCTAGCAACCGCCGTTTTGACGTTTAGTCCGCACCCCACGGCATTTTTTACAAAAACCCATATGCCCCTAATCCTTGACCCTGATGAAAAAGCAGAGTTGTTCGAGAGTTTGGGCATCGACTACTATATCCAATATAAATTTGACGAAAACTTTGCAAGTACATCGCCAGAGGATTTTTTGGAAAAGATTTTGTGTGGGCAGTTAAATGCAAAAATGCTGGTTGTGTCTGCCGACTACCGCTTTGGTAAAGGGGGAGCGGGCGATGTTGATTTAGCACGAAAAATAGGGGGTAAAATAGGATTAAAAGTCCATGTAATACCTGACTTGCTAAACCACCAACACCAAAAAATCAGTTCCAACCTATTACGTAAGCTGGTGGCAGAAAAAAACTTTCCGCTTATTAACCAGCTATGCAACCGCCCTTTTACAATTAGGGGTTTGGTTGATGAAAATGGCATAATAATCCCCCACCCCGACAAAATTTTGCCACCCGATGGGGAGTATGAAGTTATTGTACAAAACCACGGAAAAGCAGTAGCTAAAGTCAAAGGTAGAACTGTAAAAATTGACATCAAGCACGGAGAAAACACAATACTAAGCTGGTAGGGGCGGGCATTGCCCGTCCTATTTATGCAGACGATACCGTCAAACCACAAAGAATAGTGCCAGCAGGCATGGGACGGGCAATGCCCGCCCCTACCGTAAAAGTTTTGTTGCAAAAAGTTCCAATTATTTTCAAAAAATGCTTGACAATTACATAAACAGACTGTAAAATATAAATAAGGGCTAAGGCGACAGCCAAATCCCTACATATTACTTTGTAAATGACTTGTATAAAGTTGCCTGTCTGACCACTCTTTGACAGGAAAAACCAGACAGGCAACACCGTACAAGTCCCAAAAAAGACCTGAGATAATTCTAACATCTCTAAGGTCTCATTGTCAAGCATAATTTACCTTGACACAAGAGAGGAGAATTACACATGGAAACAATTCCAAGAAGATTGGAC
>WQZZ01000051.1 GCA_009780485.1 Defluviitaleaceae bacterium
AGTGTACATCTGCGACCTTGTGCGTCCATGGACGGCAATTGCATCCGCCCCAGCATCCTCAATAATCTTGGCATACTCTACACAATTTATGCTATTAAAATCCCAGCCAATGCGGATTTTGCAGGTGACAGGCTTATAGCTAACCGCCTTAACCGCTCGCACAATTTGCCCAGCCAATGCTGGGTCTTTCATTAATGCCGAACCATCCCCGTTTTTAACAATTTTCGGGGCGGGGCAACCCATGTTAATATCCAAAATCTCAAAAGGTGTGTCGTTCAGAATTTTTGTGGCTTCTGCCATTGTTTCTGGGCAGCTTCCAAAAATTTGGACAACGCCTGCCCGCTGGTCACCATCCGTCCGCAAAAGTCGCCTTGTGGCTTCGTTTCCGTGAACCAATGCCTTGGCGGACACCATTTCACTTGTAACCATGCCCGCCCCCATGCTGGCACAAATCCGCCTAAAAGGCAGGTCCGTAATGCCAGCCATTGGGGCAAGCACCACGGGGGATAAAAACCTAATATCTCTGACTTTCATAACTGCCGACCTCATAATATCTGTAGCTTAGCCTGTAAATTCAAAAGACCAAGTGCCATCTGGGTTTACGCCTGTAGCTGTGGTTTGTCTTGTTATTTCAAAACTACATGACACACACTGCTAAAGGCGGAAATAACGCTACCAATGCTTATACTGTGTGTTGCCATTCTTTTTTCAAAAGAGCGTAAACAAAACAGTCATCCAAAATCGGGTTGCCGTGTTCATCTTTTTGATTAAAAGATGGTTCACACTCGATAAAATGTGCTTCTCGGCGAAAGCCAAGCTTTTCCACAAGTCGCCATGAATTAACATTGCTCTCGCTCATATTGGCACATATTCTTCTTGCACCAAGCGTTAAAAATAGATGTGCAATTAAAGCCCTTGTACTTTCTGTCGCATATCCTTTTTTACCATATTTTTCGCTAAACTCGTAGCCTATTGTGTAATTACCGCTTCCATCGTCGTCTTTTCTTTGCTCTAAAGTGCCAATCACCTTGCCGTTTTCTTTTAATTCACAAGCTAAGTACGAATCATTATCAAGCATTTTGGTAACGGATTGCTCGCAACTTTCTAGCGAAAGCGGTGCAAATCCTTGGTGTCTTGCAACAAATTCTTGGCTCATAAGTTCGTAAAAATCGTTTATATCTTTTAGCTGATAATTTCGCAGTAGTAGTCTGTCGGTTTCTAGGTAAATCATTTGTAACGCCCTCTCGTAGTATATAAATTTTGCACACGCACCACGTTTGTTATGGTGTGCGTAAGTGTGCTTTAACATGATAATTGTTTTTCAGCGATTCCGTGCATTATTTACACTCTTTGCAGATAACATCATAGATGGGTTTTGAAATTATAATGCAAACCACTGCCACAGGCGTAAACAAATTAAACCCAGACGGCACTGCCTGCACATTCCATTTATACAAGTCAAATTGTGTTGAAGTCTGATTTTCCATAGTCGAAAACCCTCTAACCCTTTAACACATTAGCTTTCAAACTAAAGGACATGGGAAACAGCCCTTTGTTAAATTCATAATTATATAATTCATTTTCTGTATTCTTGCACCCGCCTGCATCAAAGAAAATTTCTTGAAATTCGTTGAAATATTCGATATGCAAGCCAGCCGATGTAAGTGCATTAAAAATATCCGAAATTGTGTACATCCAAAAATGTACCTCAACACCATCCTTGGGTTGGGACGCATATCCGCCTATGGAATTTTCAACATCTGGGCTTTTGCTGAAATAAGGATATTTAATTTTTGTACTACCCTGTGCAAGCTGACCTGTGTCAAACATCATAAAAGTTGGATGAGCCTCAAAAATATAAAAGAAACCATCATCTTTCAAAAGATGGTGTATAGTTTTGCCCCACTTAACAAAGTCAGGGAACCATCCCAATGCCCCCTCCGAAACAAAAACCACATCATATTTCTCGTTGTGGTTATCCATAAATTCCATAATATCAGACTCGATGAAACTGACATTTGTAACGCCCAAATCATCAGCAAGTTTTTGGGCATACTTAACATTATCCGTAGCCAAGTCAACACCAACGGCACTTTCCGCCATTTTCGCAAGCAAAATTGTGTCCGCCCCTGTGTTGCATTGCAAATGAATTACCTTTTTGCCACTTAAATCACCAATTTCTTGCTGGATATATTTGTTTAGCTGGTGACTTCCATCCTCCAGCTTCTTCTTAAAATGTAAATAATGGTCGTGGGAAAGTTGCTCCCATGCGTGTTTATTTGATTGTATCTCTCTCATTTCAAAGTTCTCCCTTTAGTCTAAATTGCTTTTCAAACTCCTTTGCCTGTTCACGGTTTAGGTCGTCGTTATAAATATCCGCTTCGATAAACTTCCCCGATACATCTTTAAGATAACTTTCTTTTAGTTCCATAGCCATAAAAGAGGGATAATTGTTTCCATTGCGGTCAGTTATGCCAAAATCTGATGAAGGTACAAAACCAAACCGAGGATAGTATTCTGGATGCCCAAAAAATAGAATCGCACCATAACCCATATTTTTTGCTTCTTTAATCGAGTATCTCATCAAAGCACTGCCAATGCCAGCTTTCTGAATTTCTGGCAAAACGCTAATTGGTCTAAAATTTAGCACAGAGACCTTTGAGCCACATGGTCTTAATATGTGGGCGTTGCTGTAAATGATATGTCCGACAATTCTGCAATCTATTTCGGCTACAAAACTCAAGTTCATAACCCCATCTTTTTCTCGAAGTTTATGAACTATATAGTGTTCCAAAGGGCAACCAACTTTTGACCGCTCTACCCTGTCGGGGGTGTCAAAAGCGGCTCGTGTTAATTCTTCAACGGCTCTATAATCCCTCGGTTCTTCCAATCGGATAGTCATATTTTCCACCGCACTTATCCTCTATTCATATCGTAAATCATCCGCAAGCCCTCCAGCGTCAACCCCGACACAATATGGTCAAAAATATCACTGCCGTGGGCGATTGTTTGTGCCAAACCACCAGTTGCCACAACAAGGGCATTTGGCTCATTCATAGCTTCCCGCAGACCCTTTACAATATATTCGGTTGCCCCGATTTCCCCATACAAAATTCCCGCCTGTACGCTTTCCGTGGTGGTTGTCACAAGCACGGAAGGGGGTAGGGTTAGCTCCACTTTGCCAAGCAAGGCGGCACGGCTAAACAGGGCGTCCGCTGAAATTTTAATACCAGGTGCGGTGATACCTGTAATAAACCGTCCATCACGGCTCATAGCATCATAGGTTGTGGCAGTACCGTAATCAATAATAATGACAGGTCCGCCGTATAAAGTATATGCGGCAACGCAATTTACAATGCGGTCAGCCCCTAATTTGCGTTGGGTTGACCCAAGGTCGATACCTAGCTTCATATCCTCGCTAACAATCATGGGGGTTAGGTTAAAATATTTGCGGATGCCATTGGTTAGCGAATACATAATATCAGGCACAACCGATGATATTATCACATCTTGCAAATCCTCTGGCGTTACGCCCTCCAACCTAAGCCAGCCGTGGATATGCAAACCCATTTCGTCGCTGGTTTGGTTTTGGCGTGTTCCCATACGCCAGCTACGTTGCAATTCCGTGCCTTTATACAGTCCCAGCACAATATTTGTATTCCCAACATCAACTACTAATAACATTTTGTCACCTCGTGCAAATGGCTTTTACACCACTATTTTTCCAAAGAAAGCACCAATTCATAAACCTCATTAATATAAGGGAAGGCGTTTTCAAACCCTGCGTTCTTTATGCCCAAAAGATATTTTTCCCACTCCTTGCCATGGTGAAGTGCATACAATACCTCATAAGCGTGTGTAACATATTCACGTGCCATTTCTAGCCCGCTGTTATAATACGGCATTTTTTCAATGTCCACAGAATCATCACACCATTTTTTGAATGTTTCATTTTCTGCATACCACCTTTCAGCAAGGGGGTTGGCGAAGCTGTGGTTAAACTCATGGATAAGCACGGAAGCTGCGGACATACGCACCATGCCACAGACGATTTTATCGTTTACCGTTGTGGCATAATTACACGCAGTGTTTGATGGCGAAAGCACACAGCGTAAATTTGCCACATCAACATATTTGCTATACCAATCAAAATCAACAGTATGGTAAAAGTCATCATAAAATATTTGCGAAATCCCTTCAAAGTATGGGATATGTGAAATGTAAAATTCACTATAGCTGGTGTCCTTATAGAACTTGTTGAGAAGTGGTAAAAATTCTTCAGCCAACTCTCTATTCCATGCACTATAAAAAAGAGATTCTATATTTTCGATAAAAACGAATTTGCCCTCATCTTTCTCTATGTGCATGGCAAATCTGAACGGGTCAGAAAAATTTAACCCTGAACGCTTTGCGAATTGGACGGCTTCATGTTGTGCGTACTTCTCGAATACTTCCACAACTTCAAGCTGATAACCATTTGTGTGTTCGCATTTGCTGTGTTCAACATATTGCTCGTCAGTTAAAGGGTATCGGATACCATCAAGACCGCCTGCACCTATATTATATTCCCAATTCCCAGCCAGTCTGAAAATTACTGAAATCAACTCAAACCGTTCGTCTACAAAATTATGCTTTGCCATTACTTATACCTCCGAAAATATAACTTTTCGCACTTAATTTGCTCTAAATACTCCTCGTCACTATCTAAGAGATATTTCACCACTGTGGAATTTTTTGGGAGTATTATTATCTGTAATGACTATAATCCCGCCGTCTGCGTCTATACCTTCGGCGATACCTTCGGCGACTGTGACACCTTCGTTTACAATCCGTACTGGTTGTCCAATATTTATGCAGGCTGTTTTAACGGCCGACAAAACCTCATCAGTAAAACCACTGGACAGGCGGTCGTGCCAATGAAAAATACTGTCTAAGAGGTTGTCCAATAGCCCCCTTAAAGTTATTTCACTTTCTTTTGGTGCATAATCCCTCAAAGCTAAGTGGATTGATGTGGCAGTGTCTGACATCCCCTCAGGAAAAACTGTGTTATTCACATTTATACCGATACCAAGGACTATAACTTGTCCGTTAGCTGTAGCTATTTTCTCGCAGGAGATACCGCATACCTTTTTGCCTTTATACAAAATATCATTAGGCCATTTCAGTGAAAAGTGTATGCCATATTCATCATACAAAGACTGCAAAACCGCAACGCCCGTAGCCAAAGAAATCAAATCGTCGCCCTTAAAGGGTTGTAATGCCAGTGAAACCGCAATGTTTTTGCCCTTTTCGCTATGCCAAAAACGCCCACGTCGTCCGTATCCGCTTTTTTGATTTTCACTATAAACAACGGCACCAGCCGAAGCGGTGCCGTCCCTCAGCATTTCCTTCAAAGCCGTGTTGGTGGAATCCACCTCGTTAAGCACGATAATTTCCATCAGTATGACCTAAAATGGGACAAAATTTCATCAATAGGGAACATATCACTATGGATAATAGCTATCGCTTTATAAACATCACCATCTGCCCTAACAAAGCCACTCCACTGCATAGAGCCGCCCTCATCTTGGGCATGGTAGGCTTGCCATTCGTATCTACCGATGGTAACAACTTCCTCAGTTATTTCCCAAAAACCAAGGTCAATCATTTGGTGTATTTCGTGGGACTGCCCTTCCGCAGGTCTTGTTATGTGTATTGCAACACTTCCCGTAGAGGTGTAACCGCTAATGGTGGGCAGTCTAAAAAACGCACCCATGTCCATCATGCTAAAGGGTATGCCACTTTCCAAAACATTATCTGAGATAGGCTCTCCTGCAAATACAGAAGACCAGCCAGCCACAGGCGAACCCTGTGCCGTTCTTACCAACTGTTCTTCCTCGGCTTCCCATCCCATGGGCAAATCAAAACGAAAACCCATATAGGCACTGGCGAATGTGTCACCGTCCCAATATCCACGGGCAGGGCCTTCATTTGCTGTATTTGGCACAATTTCGTATTCGTCAGAACCGCAAGCCACTAATCCAGCACCCAAAACTAGCAATGCTACTGCAAAAATAATCTTCTTCACAAAATCCTCCTTACAATTCGTCACCTAACAAGTCCATCAGGGAAGAATTTGGGATTGGTTCGTCCTCATCCTTGTCTTTTGGTGGCAATGGCGGGTCGAACAATGCTCTAAACTCAACACCTGTTATCTTTTCCTTTTCAATCAAAAGTTCGGCAGTTTTGTGCATGGTGTCGATGTGTTGGTTCATTAGCTCCATGGCTTTTTTGTAACCACCGTCCACCAGCCTTCTGATTTCTTTGTCAATGGTGGCAGCAACATCTTCACCATAATTACGGCTTTGGTTAATGTCACGCCCAAGGAAAACTTCTTCGTTTTCACTGCCGAATAAAATCGGACCAAGCTCATCACTCATACCGTATTTCATTACCATATCCCTAGCAATTTGTGTCGCCCGTTGTATGTCGCTGGATGCACCAGACGTAACGTCATTGGTAATCATAAATTCAGCGGCGCGCCCTGCCATGAGCATAACAATCTTCTGCTCCATCTTCTTTTTAGTAAGATACAACTCTTCCTTGGGCAATGGCATTGCATATCCGCCAGCCATCCCCGTGGGGATTATAGACAGTTGATGCACGGGGTCAAGCTCGCTTAACGCTTCCATGGCGATGCCGTGACCAGCCTCGTGGTATGCCGTGGCACGCTTGTCTTTTTTACTGACAACACGACTTTTCTTCTCCGTACCCACAGCAACCTTGATAAAGGCACGGCGAACATCACTCATATCCATTTCGGTTTTGTTATCACGTGCCGCAAGCAAAGCCGCTTCGTTTAGCAGGTTTTCTAAATCCGCTCCTGTAAATCCAGATGTTAGGCTGGCAATCGCTTCTAAATCCACATCCTTGCCCAATTTCTTGCCCTTAGCATGAACCTGTAAAATCTCCTTACGCCCTTTAACATCGGGACGACCAACCACCACACGGCGGTCAAAACGACCTGGACGAAGCAAAGCGGGGTCTAAAATATCTGGTCGGTTAGTAGCCGCAAGAATGATAATGCCCTCGTTCACACCAAAACCATCCATTTCAACCAAAAGCTGATTAAGTGTTTGCTCTCTCTCATCATGTCCGCCACCAAGTCCTGCACCACGCTTGCGACCTACGGCATCAATTTCGTCAATAAAAACAATACATGGGGCAGACTTCTTAGCCTGCTCAAACAAATCACGCACACGTGATGCACCCACACCCACAAACATCTCCACAAAATCAGAACCAGAGATGCTGAAAAACGGCACAGCCGCCTCGCCAGCCACAGCACGGGCAAGCAAGGTTTTACCAGTACCAGGAGGACCCACAAGCAACACGCCTTTAGGGATACGTGCGCCAATTTCTTGGAATTTTTTCGGATGCTTCAAAAACTCTACAATCTCTTGTAGGTCGGCTTTTTCTTCTTCAAGCCCTGCCACGTTTTCAAATGTAACTTTTCGCCTATCATCCACCACAGCCTTGGCACGGCTTTTACCAAAAGACATGACACGGTTGCCCCCGCCACCTCCGCCACCGCCTTGCATCTGGTTAAGGAAGAAAAACAAAAGCAAAATCGGCACTAAAATAATAAGGAAAGGCCATAACATACTTAGGAATGGGTTGCTTCGTGGGTTGTCGGTCAACCATTCAAAGTCGTTCAATTCCCAATAATACTCTGCCCATCTCATAAAACTTTCGATGGCTGGCACTTCCACGGTGCGGGTCTGTCCGCCACCCAAAGTACCTTCGATGGCACGCAACGTAACTGTGACAGTTGCAGCCCCGCCGATTTCCGAGTGCCTATCAACTTCCATGCGGGTTATACCATTTTCTGCAACAACCCTACGTAGGTCGCCAAAAGTAAAGTCAGGCTCATTGTTAGCCCCTGTGTTAAAATTAAAAGCGATGATAACAAGTGCTATAAACATTATAACCACAAAGTATATACCAAAGCTTCTTCTTGGTGTGTTATTCATTTATACCTCCATTTATTTCTCTTTGCTTTTTGAACATCAAAACCGATTTTACCACAACTGGCGGATAATTGCAAACATTTTTTCATCATATTGTCAGAGCTGCCACAAATGGCAGGTTTCTGTGCTTGCCATCATGGTCAAGCCCATAGCCAAAAACATAACGATTAGGAATTGTGAAACCTGTATAATCTGGGTTTAGGCAACCTTCTTGCCTGCGTACTGGATTATCTAAAAGTACACAATATTTTATGCTGTTAGGATTTTTCGTCTGCAAATGTTCCCTGATAAATTTTAGGGTTGCCCCCGTGTCAATAATATCCTCTATAACCACCACATCTTTGCCAGCTATGTCAACCCCAATGTCCTTTTTCATATCAATTTTACCAGTAGGCTGGTTGGAGCTGTAACTGGCAATTTCCATATACTCGGTGGTAATGTCAAAGTTTATATGTCGCATCAAATCTGCCATAAAAACCGCTGCACCCTTTAACAGACAAATAAAAACTGCCTCCTTGCCCGCATAATCAGCGTTAAGTTCTTGTGCAAGTTCCTCTACCCGCCTTGCCAATTCCCTTTGTGAAATCATTTCAACGATATT
Organism: Defluviitaleaceae bacterium; assembly: GCA_009780485.1. Taxonomy (GTDB): domain Bacteria; phylum Bacillota; class Clostridia; order Lachnospirales; family WRAX01; genus WRAX01. The sequence goes on from WQZZ01000051.1 coordinate 8,611, forward strand.
TTCCATATTTACCTCCTTTGCTAGTTCCAAATTTGCAGATACAAAGCATTTTTGCCCTCGGGCATAAATTTGTCTGACCTAACACCATCCACCATGGTGATAACATCTTCACCAACAGCCACAAAAACCAGCCAATCTCGGTATTCCCTTGGGATTTTGTTGTCAATCAACCAATCCTTCACCTTTTTAGTGCCGACACCGTTAATATAAACCCTGTCACCTGGTCTGCGACGACGCACCTCTACCATGGCATCGCCCAATTTTTCGGCATCCAACGGTATGGTAACAACATTATCGCTGTTACGGTTTTTTGGTATTCTGCCTAAATAAAACCAACATCGAGCTTGGATGATGTAAATTTCCTCATCCTTTGGCAAGTTTACGACGAAATCCTCTGCAACTCCTCTGTTGCGGATAACGATTTTATCATAGTTACGCCTTGCCACATTGTTGTTAGGCAATGACACTTCTTTGCCGTTGTTCATATCCAGCAGGGACAGCACGCTGTCTATATGCCCATGGTTTACGTTGTCAAGCTCTTTGAGTGTATGTCGTACAGCACGCCTTTGCAAAGCCAAGTGAAACTGCCCCATTTCCTTTACCCAAAGTTGCATAGGCGGGAATTTCGGTGTCAGCTTATCCAAGAACTCATCTTCCGTTCGGGAAATTTCCGCCAACCTCGCTAGGGTGTCCACCAAATTTGGATTATACTGCTCCGCCAGCATCGGCAAGGTATCCAGGCGGATTTTGTTGCGGGTGTAATCGGTGTTTGAATTGGTGTGGTCTACACAGTAGGGAAGCCTGTAAAGTTGGCAATAGCCCTCAATTTCCTCACGTGTAACATCAATCAGCGGGCGGATTATATGCTCCCTAACAGGCGGTATGCCTCTAATACGTCCAGCACCCCTCAAAACCTGCATCAACACCGTTTCTGCCACATCGTTTTTATGGTGTCCAGTGACAATCCTGTCGAACCCCTTTTCCTCCATAACTTTCTTAAATGCGTCATATCTAAGCAAACGCCCAGCCGCTTCCACACTTATTTTATGAAGCTTCGCAAGCCCACCAGCATCCACATCAAAAACCTCAATAGGAATGTCCAGCCTGCGACAAAACATTCGGCAAAAATCCGCATCCGCATCAGACTCTTCCCCACGCAGTCCGTGGTTTATATGCACAGCAAACAAAGGTATGTCCAACTGGGTCAAAAAATGAAGCAATGCCACCGAATCCGCCCCGCCAGACAAACCTACAACAATGCCTTTGCAGTCTAATGTCAACATTCTGTATTTTTTTAGGGTTTTCCAAATTTGTTTTTCCATTATTGTATTATAACACAACCACTTGCTAAGCACAAGCCTGTCTATTTTGTATCTGTTAGGAATATAACTAGACAAGGGGGTGTGCTTCTGTGGCTAAAGGACGTATTGGGCGTTGGCTATTGGTTCTGGCGGTAGCTGGGCTTAATATTTTAATAATAATCCACCCATCAACTGCACTTAATGCGGCAAGGCAGGGGCTTTTTTTGTGGTTTAACAGCGTTTTACCTGGCATCTTACCCTTTGTTATAGGGGCGAATGTGCTGGCGGCTCTGGGTGCTGTAAACTTGTTCGGTGCTGTACTTAGCCCTGCTATGAAGCGCATTTTCGGAGTTGGTGGGCGTGGTGGTTTCGCCCTTGCCATGGGGCTTGTTTCTGGTTATCCCATTGGTGCGAAAATTGTTTGTGAAATGCGTGGGCGAGGGGAGCTTGGCAAGGTGGAAGCCCAACGGTTATTGGGTTTTGCCAATAACGGTGGTCCTTTGTTTATTTTAGGGGCAGTGGCGGCTGGTATGTTTGGGTCGGCGGTGTTTGGGTATTTATTGCTTGTAACACACTACGCAGGTGCTGTTGTAGTAGGACTTATAATGCGTTTGTATGGGAGAAACAAGCCAGAGGAAACATGGAATGTCCAATCCCCATTAATCCTAGCTGGAAAGTCAAAAGAACCCACTGGACAAATCTTGGGGCAAGCGGTCAAAAGTGCCATGGAAACCATGCTCTTAGTGGGTGGTTTTATTGTGTTGTTCTCTGTGGTGTCTGCCCTGTTAAACCAAGCGGGATTATTTAGTTTTATAGCAAGGTTCATGCCTTTTGTCAACGATTACGAAACCGCCCTTTTCACGGGTCTTGTGGAGATGACGGGAGGTCTTGGTCAACTTTCTGAATTTGGAGTAAACGAAAACATCGGGGCTTTGGCGGGGTTTCTGCTAGGTTTTGGTGGTCTATCAATAATGTTTCAAAGCTTAAACTTTGTTGGTAAAACCGACCTAAGTGCGGGTTTATATATGGTGTGCAAGCTGGCTCATGGTGCGATTTCTGCTCTGTTGACATTTATGCTATATCCGTTGTTTGTAAACCTAATAGAAGCCAGTCTAGCCCAAACAGTTTTCGCACCAACGATAACCCGCACCCTGATAAATTCCACAGCAGGCTTTTTCATAACGCTAGCCACCCTAGTAGTAATATGCTTGGCAATCTTAGGCGTAAGAGCCGTAAAGAGGTAGGGGCGAGCATTGCTCGTCCCATGTCTGCTGGCACTATTCTTTGGGGTTGGACGGTATTGCCTGTCGGACTGGGACGGGCAATGCCCGCCCCTACCACAACGGTATGGTGTGTAAGTAAATACTGTGCAAAAAACTCTTGACAAAAGCTGGCACATACTGTATAATCTTGTCAGATGGCTATTTTCTCGAGAAAAATAAAAGGACACATGGGGCGGTAAACAACCTCAAAACAGTTCCCACCCCATGTGCTTCCAGCCACATACATGACCTACGATGATTATACATCATCTAGGTCTGGTTTGCAACACCATTTTTCAAACCAGAAGGAGATGCGTTTATGAGAAACGAAAACATGAAAATCAATTACACTAGCATGATTAAAAGGGATTCTTGGAAGCTAATACTAGATTCCATTACAAGATTAATCACCATCGAAGAAGACTTGGGCGGTGAAAATGTCGAAGAATTAGAAAAGCTAAACAAATTAGCTGAGAAGGTTAAGGAAAAAACCACAGAAAAACCTTCAGCTAAATATGAATTCGGAAGACCAATGGCATAAATCAACCCCCCCTTTCCATAAGTCGGAAAGGGGGGGTTGATTTATGCCATATATTATAGTTTGAAATAACCAACCAGCTCTTGCAACATTTCGGCTTGTGTATTAAGCTCCTCAGAAGCGGCGGCGGTTTCTTCCGACGCAGATGAGTTGGTAAGCACAACCTTAGAAATACGGTCAATTCCCTCGCTTATGCTGGCAATTGCTTCTTCTTGCTCTCTGCTGGCGGCAGAAATTTTGCTGATAACTTCCAAAACCTCGCTGGCACTGGCAACAATAGCATTAAGAGATTGGGCGGTTTCCCCAGCTATGTTAGAACCTGTTTCCACACGGCTGATGCTGTCTTGTATCAAAGTTGTGGTTTCGGTGGCGGCTTGCTGGCTTCGTCCTGCAAGCGTGCGAACCTCGTCCGCTACAACAGCAAAACCTTTGCCGTGTTCGCCAGCCCTTGCCGCTTCCACGCTGGCATTAAGGGCAAGCAGGTTTGTTTGGAAAGCAATGTCTTGTATCGTCTTAACAATTTTACCAATGTCATTACTAGATTCCCTAATTTGTTCCATGGCGTGAACCATCTGTTCCATTGCCACATTACCCGTCTGGGCGTTTTCTGTAGACTTGCCAGACAATTCGTTCGCCATTTCAGCAGACTGGGCATTTTGTTTGGTTTGTTGGTTAATTTTTTCTACAATCTCACTTAAATCATGTACAGACGAAGCTTGCTCGGTAGAGCCGTTTGCAAGGTCGGTAGCTGCCGTAGCAATGTAACCAGCACCAGTAAGCACTTGTTCAGAAGCGGCAGAAACCTGAGAAAGTGCTTTATGCAGGCTTTCCGCAATACTGTTTACAGACTCCCTCATCAAGTCAAAAGAGCCAGCATATTCACGGTCAATTCTAACACGCAAGTCACCGTCAGACATTTTTGACAAAGTTTGTTTAAGCTCCATAACATAAGATGCCACATTGTACATACTAGAATCCACAGCGTTTACAATATCCGCAAATGTTCCTTTGTAAGTCGATGTGTCGGTGTTCAATCCAAGGGAAGTTGCGTTTGATTTAACCTTTGTCTCGTCGAAATTACCCGCTTTTAACTGCATCATATAAAACTCGGTTAGTTTTATTGGGGCTTCCACGGCAGAAGCCACATCGTTTAGACCAACCATGATGTTTTTCCAGTCTCCTTGGTATTTGTTGTCGTCAATATGAAAGCTAAGGTCTCCACGCTCTGACACAGACTCAATCATGGCGCTGACCTCGGTTCTAACACCTTTCAAGTTGTCAACCAAGTTTTGGAAGGCGGCAGGCATAAATTTCCAATCGCCCACCCAAATGTCATGGTCAATTTCTACGTTAAAGTCACCATCACCAATTTTGTTCATAACATCTGCAATACTTTTAATATCAGCGGTGGTGGCACTAAGCAAGTTACTTACAAGCCCAGTCATTTCTTTGAAAGAATTTTCGTACTTACTATCATCAATGGCGTAATGGATATTACCAAGTTCTATATACTCTTTGTGGACACGTGCCAAATCGTCCACCAGACCCTTGATTGTGACATTAAGGTTATAAGCATCTCGGGTAAGTGTTCCAATCTCGTCTTGAGAAACATTATTCAGGCTGAAATTGGTGTTAAGTTTTCCTTGGGAAAGGTTATTAACCATTTCAGAAACTTGCCCAATTGGGCGGGCAACAATGCGGTTTAGTGCAAAACGCAACCCCAAAACTATGAGAGCAGAAACACCCGCAGAAATTATTGCAGCCCTAACTATGGTGAAAACAATACCTGCATCAAAAAACTCAGAAGGAATGGAGAGGTACAACATCCAACCCGCCTCATCAATGGGGTGCGAGGTCATGTGCCAACCGCTACCAGATTGGTCTTCTACTTGATAAATTTGATTTCCACGGCTACGACCATCCACAAAATCTCTATAATGAGATATGTCCTGTACA
>WQZZ01000052.1 GCA_009780485.1 Defluviitaleaceae bacterium
CTGAAATTTGGTGTTGCAAACCAGACCTAGATGGTGTATACTCATCCTAGGTCTCATTTTATGTGGCTGGGACACGCAGGGTGGGTCGTGTGTGAGAAGCTTTGCCCACCCTGCGTGGCTTTTTTATTTTGAACCCCAAGAAAAACCAGCCACTGACACGAGTATACAATATTCGCTAACTCTTGTCAAGAGGTTTTTGCAAAATTATCCACCTTTATCAGAAATGCCTGTCGATGATGCCTTGTATTCTCCACTTGCAACCCACAATGCGGACACGTCGTCCATCAGGATGAAACCTACCTATATGGTAATCGGAAATCACATCAAAACTGCCGTCATCCCATTGAAGAACAATAGAGCGACCGCTGGGTGCATTTCGTTGGGGACTTAGTCTATTCATAATCCAGTCATTGGATAAATCTCTAAAAAGGTCTGAAAAGCCTGCTTGGTCTAGATATTGCATATGGACAACTCTGTTAAAGTCAAAATTTGGGTGGCGGTTGGGTAAATACCAATGAAGACGTACCCGATTTGGGTGTGGGTTGTCATAATAAATCAATTCTACTGACACAACCCTCTGACTTAGCTCGTCATAACAATAGTAAAGATGGGATGGGGTGCAGGCTGTCAAAATTAGCAAAAGTGATAGGGTTGATATAGACAAAATTATCCTTCTCATATCTGGTCTCTCCTTCCAAAATAGCTGATTTTGATGCGTTTGCAAAGCACAGTGTGAATAACTTTGTGGATTACTTATAAAATGTAAGTTACTTACAAATGGCGTATTTACGCTATTTTTTATTGGAATGGCGTAAAATCAACCTTTGTGGGGATGGGTTTTCCACAGACTTTTCCACTGGTTTTTTCTACCCCCAATATTAAGGGGTTTAAGGGGCGTCCGAGCCTAAACCCCACCAAATTTTTGTATTATTTTAACATTACGCAAGGCGAACCCAGAAGCGTAGCCGATGAGAACCCCTGTCGCCACACCCGCAATTATCATCACTGGGGAATAGTAAAATAAGCCAACGGTACGTACCAAAATCGCACCAATGGCAAGCTGGGCAACACCATGGGTCACACCCCCAAAAACACTGACACCAACCACACCAAAAACGTTTGTACGCTGTACGGCAACCATAACGATAAAACTGGCAAGCCCGCCCGCAAGGCTGTAAGCAAAGCTAAAAGGGTTGCCAAACAAAAGTGCAACAATGGCAATGCGTAAAACAGCAATGGCAAAGGCGGCACGTATGCCAAAAGCATAAAGTGCCATTACGACTACAATATTAGCCAGCCCAATCTTTACAAAAGGAATTGGTACAGGCATTGGTATAAGACGCTCCAAATAAGCCATGATAATGGCAAGAGAGCCAAAAATGCCATACATGGCGACCCTTTTGGCTGTGTTAGATTTCGTCATGGCTATCCTCCTAAAGTGTTATCATAATGTCGATGTTTAAGCCGTCACGCTCGTCATCCTCCACTGCTTCCAACATTACTACGATGCGGTTAGGCAAGCAAACAATGCGTTGGAAAGTGTTGGTAAGGTCGGGCCATGTGACACATTCGCCTGTGTGGCAGGTGGCACGGCTCATACTGACCCGTCCGTTGTTTACCGAAATTACGTTAACGCCCCGCTCTGTTACAACCTCGTGGCTTCGCCCTTCCATTTCAGCTAGGGAAAGATTGTAAATCTGCTCCCCTTCTGATAGGATTATAATTCTAGCCCCTTGGGTGTTGCCACCACCTACGACAAAGACAAAAAGAAGGGCTACAGCCAGCAAAATAAACACCCCAATGGCGACAAAGTCAAGTTTTCGTGTAATTTTAATCAAGTGTATCACCTCGTCAAAATATTGTATCATAAAGCAAGGGGTTTGTATATGAAAAAAGTGTTGGAATTTTTGAAAGACCTGTTGAAATCTGCCAAAGAAAATGAAATAACCGCTTTGGCAACCAAACTAACCTATCATTTGATTTTTGCCCTGTTCCCCTTTTTGATATTCCTAATTTCTTTGGTGGGTTTTTTTAATATCCAGCCCGACCATTTGATGGAAGAAATTTCTGCCGTACTGCCATATGAAATTGCTGGCATGGTTAATGGGGTGATTGACAGTGTGGTGGACACCCGAAACCCCAGCGTACTAACAATTAGTCTTATTGTCGCCTTGTACACCGTTGCCAACGGCTTTCGTGCTGTTATGCGTGGCATAAACCGTGTTTACGGGCAAAAGGACGAAAGGCATATTGTAAAACGCTGGGCTTTATGCACTTTGTTGGTTTTGGTGCTGGCGTTCGCCATTATATCATCTCTACTTGCCCTAATATACCGTGATTTGATTTACAATCTAATTGCCACAAATTTTGCGACAAACGAGGTGGTTGAAGCCGTTTTCGGCGTTTTGGGTGTGGTTGTTGCCATTGCGATTTTGCTTTTTGCGATAATTTTAATTTACCACTTCTCATCCAGCAAGAAAAAGCGATTGTTGTATCTTTTGCCAGGGGCAGCGCTTACGATAGTGGTCTGGGGGGTGTCTGCTTGGGGTTTTAACATCTACATCAGTCATTTTTCCAACCATTCTATGATTTACGGACCGATAACCAGCATAATTTTGACTATGCTGTGGCTCAACATTATATCCATCACAATTCTGCTGGGCGCACAGTTAAATGCCCAATTGTCGCTATTTAGGATAAGTGGAAATGACTAAAAAAATTATTTTTTGATAAATTTTTGAAAAACTCTTGACAAAAGTTTGTACGCTATGGTATATTGTGTAATAAATACATTATTAGTTTTTGAAAATAAACTTTAAGGGAGGTTAAACCATGTATCTATTAGCTTTACTTTGTGTTGTTTGTGCTCCTGTGCTTATAAAAGCTCTTTCGGTAAAAGGCGGCGGCGGTGCAGGTTGATTATTTTTGTACACATACAAATTTAGGAAATAGTAGGTGAGGTCTTTTGACAAGAGATGAACTAATTAAGGAAGGGCTTTCTATAGCAATTAATGATAATCCCAAAGCTATAGAGGAAATGAAGGGTAAGTTATCAGACTATCTTGACAAAAATGGAAGCGACCCTCAAATAAGGGACGTTATTCGTGTTCTTGAAACTTATTTAGAAGAATACAAGAATAGTGACTTTGAAATGTGTTGCGAGATAGCAGAGCCTATTTTTGATAGACTTTCCAACCCAAGTAATTGGGATTTTTATGATATTGTAATACTGCATATGGTTGTAGATTATGCGGGAACGTATAGTCAAACCTATGAGATTGCAGAAAACATCTTGAAAAAACTTGAAGAACATAAGCACCGAAAGACTTATAAAAATATAAAAATTTGGACTTTTCTAAATTCAATGTTGCGTATGCTTAGGGCAAAATATTTTGAAATGGATGATTTGGTTATACCAGAAGATTTAGATAAAAAATTTTCTAATTATTTTGATATTTTCATGGAAATTTCAAATGACCGTGAATTTGATGTTCTAAGAGAAATTGCCAGAATTCGTAAAGGTCTTTTCTATAATGATGTAGAGTTGACAAATAGAGGCTTTGAGCGATTAAAAAAACTAAGGGTAAAGGACGTTTACAAGATGATGGAAAAAGATGTCCAGGAGTTTGGTTTCCTCACCGATGCCCGAAAAAGCAAAAACCAGCTTCTTATAACCATCGGACAAAATTTACATAAATTACGCACCGAAGCCAACATGTCAGTGAAGGATTTGGCAAAAGTAATTGGTAGGGCGCCACATTACATTAGTAATGTGGAAGCTGGAAAGCAAGTTGCCTCACCTAATACCCTAACTACGCTGGGCGATTTCTTTGGCGTAGCGACAAGCTATTTTCGTGGCACAGGGAACGGTGGCGATGATGCCGTTGAAAAAGAAAGGGCGTTGATTATTGCGGATATAAATAGTCGTATCCAAAATTTTAGCCAAGAAAATCTAAAATATATTCATAATATGGTAAAGGGGTTTCCAGCTAACAAGGACTAAAATCAAATGACACCTAAAAAATAACGCCATTGCAGGGAAACCGCAATGGCGTTAGATTATTTGCTAGGAAAAGTTAGCTTTCTCAAAACGGTCTAAGAGGTCTTTGAAAACGTCCATAGCCGCTTGGATTGGGGCAGGTGTCGTCATGTCTACCCCTGCTTTTTTAAGTAGTTCTACGGAATAGTCGCTACTGCCACTTTTTAGAAGTCCAAGGTATTTTTCCACGGCAGGCGTACCCTCTTCACGGATGGCTTTTGACAATGCAATTGCAGAGCAGTAGCCCGTGGAGTATTGATATACATAAAACGCACGGTAGAAGTGGGGTATTCTGCTCCACTCATAAACAATGCGGTCGTCAATTACGATGTGGTCGCCGAAGTATTTGTAAAGCAAGTCTTTGTAAAGCTGGTTAAGGGTTTGGCTGTTTAGAGGCTTGCCCTCTTTTGCCATTTCATGGGTTATCATTTCAAATTCTGCAAACATGGTTTGGCGGAATACTGTCCCCTTAAAACCTTCCAAAAACTCATTAAGCAAATAGCTGTGTTTTACCTTATCGTCGGTGTTTTTAAGCATATGCTCCATAACCAAGGCTTCATTTACTGTGCTGGCAACCTCTGCTAAGAAGATGGTGTAATTGCCATAAACCTTTGGTTGGTTTTGGTGGGTGTAGTAGGTGTGAAGGGCATGACCCAGTTCGTGGGCAAGAACGAACATATCACCGATTGTGTCGTCATAGTTCATAAGAACATAAGGGTGTGGCAAGCCGTACATGCCCCATGAATACGCCCCTGTCGCCTTGCCTTTGTTTTCGTAAACATCAGTCCAATTTTCGTCATAGCATTTTTGGATAATACTTTGGTATTCTTCGCCAAGGGCAGCGACCCCTTCTAAAACGGTGGTTTTGGCCTCTTCCCAATCCATCTTAATATCAGCGTCTTTTACAATCGGGGCATAAATATCGCAGAACTCTAACTTATCAACGCCAAGGCAACGCTTGCGTAAATCCAAATAGCGATGGAAAAGAGGTATGTTTTTGCTAACAGTGTCAATCAAATTTTTGTAGATGGACACGGGGATGTTGTTTTCAAACAAAGCAGCATCCAGAGCTGATTTGTAATTGCGGGCATCGGCTTGGAAGTTGTCGTTTTTCACAGAGTAGTTATAAGCTTCCGCAATGGCGTTTTTCTGCTTGATATATGTGTCATAGAATAGCTCATGCACGTTACGGCGTAGGGTGCGGTCGTCATTTTGCATCAAACTTCCGAAGCGTCCTGCTGTTACCTCGTGCTCCCCGCCTTTGCTGTCCTTTGCCTTGCCGAAAACCATGTCCGTTTGGGTCATCATGCGGAAAATGCTGTTGGGTGCGCCTCCAATTTCTGAGGCTTTCGCCAAAAGTTCCTCTTTGTCTGGGGACAGGATATGGGCTTGTTTGCGGAACAAATCGTGAAATACATGATTGTAAACTTCCAAACCTGGGGTCTGTGATACAAATTCTTTAACTTTAGCTTCACCAATTGCGATAATTTCTGGCTCTACAAAGCTGGTTGCTGCCTGTAACTGCACGGCAGAACCTCGCATTTTATCCCTCATACCTTGGTATTTAGCGTTTCCTGTGTCCTCATCGCATTTAAGGGCGGCATACAAAAATAGCTGACCACCCTCTTGCTCCAAGGCGTCTTGGGCTTTTAGACATTCCAACAACTTTGCTCCGCTTTCTCCCATTTTGCCCTCAAAAGCTTTGATTTTAGGGATTTGTGCCATGCAAGCTTCCAAGCGACTTGCCCACTCGTCGTCAGTTTTGCAAACGGTGGTCAAATTCCACTTGTCTTTTTCTGCAACCTGCTCTCTGGTTTTCAATTCTGCCATTACAATTACCTCCAAAAGTTTTTTATATTCTTTTATGGAATATTAGTTATTTGATGATTTTCTTTAATACCTTATTCATATTATTTACAGCCACATCGCCAGTTAAACGAAATGACTTCTTTTCACGCCCTTGGTGCAGCAGTTTAATTTTATGGTGTATATATTGGGTGTCGGAAAAACCACGGTCAAAAACCTTTTCAAATATGGCGATTGATGCGTCATAACCCGCTTTTATCATACGGTCTATGGCTTCTGGGTTGAAGGACAGGGAACTTTTGATAATCCCTTCATCCAAAAAGTTAATTTTTATCAGTTTGCTGTCAAATGTTTCGTTTTCAAAGGTGTAGTTATCGTTGTCGAAGTGGACTACAATAGCGTAATCTATGGGTAGTTTAGTCAGGGGCTTCACTGGGATATTATCCACCAAAGCACCATCCACATATTTTGTACCAGAAATTTCTACCGCACGGGAAAACACAGGCAAAGTCACACTTGCAAGCAAAAAGTCTGGCACATGACTTTGCTCTACTCGACTTAAATGTATGTAATTTAACCTTCTTTTATTGATGTTTAGGAAAGTGCCATAAAAACCAGCGGGACACGGGGTAGCATCTTGGCTTATCTTGCCCACAAATTCTGGTATAAAGGACGAACGAAAATAAGCCTTTGTAAAGCTGGAAAAGCTGGCGAATTTAAGTCCCCGCCACGCCTGCTCTGTAACCCCCATCTTTTTCTGCAAAAAGGCATAAGCATTAAGCACCCCCACGGAAGAAGCACTTATGTATTTAATTTGCGTATCGCCGAAAAAATCCCCAATTGCCTTAAAAACGCCTATCTGATAAGCTCCTTTTGCAAAGCCACCAGACAGAACAAGACCGATATTCGGTTGGATGTCCATTTTCATCTCCAAAACTGTAATGTGACAATTTTAACAAAAATCCTTACCCTTGTCAAGCTGATTTGGACGTGATATAATTAAACTACATTTGAATAATCGGAGGTAAAATTTGTGAATCCAAAAGTTAAAATTGAAATGGAAAATGGCGGTGTTATAACCTTAGAACTGTATCCAGAGGTTGCACCCATCAGTGTCGAGAACTTTGTAAACCTTGCAGGCAAGGGATATTATGACGGTTTAATTTTTCACCGTGTTATCCGTGGATTTATGATACAGGGCGGTTGCCCTGATGGGCAAGGCACGGGCGGTCCTGGACACCAAATTAAAGGCGAATTTGCCCGCAATGGTGTCGAAAATGATATTGTACATGAGGCTGGGGTTATCTCCATGGCACGTAGCCAAGACATGGACTCTGCTGGTAGCCAGTTTTTCATTGTACACGAAACTGCACCACATTTAGATGGCTCTTATGCCGCTTTTGGGCGGGTTTTGGAGGGTATGGACGTGGTTAACCAAATCGCAGAAATCCCAACAGACATGGGCGACAGACCAGAGCAAGAGCAGAAAATCAAAACCATCACCGTCCTATAAAACTAACATTTTTTTCCTCTTAATGAATATGCTTTAATGACAAGCCTATTCTAAGGAGGAATTTTTTATGGACATTGATGATTTGAAGATGCAAACCTTAACACAACCCCGCTCGGAAGCACGTGCAAGATATGCACGCAACCCAGCCGCATCTGCAAGGTCAGGTGCAGGAATTGCCCGCACAAGACCATTAAATAAAACCCCCCGCCCACGTCTAAGAGAACCCCAATTAAAAACATGGAAAGAGCGTGCTTTGTTCCAAGGTATCATTTGTGCTGGCTTTTTGGCTGTGCTTTTGGTTTTTAATATTATAGATTCCGCCCCAACAAACGCTGTGACAGCTTGGATGGACAGAAACTTATCTTACGATATTTTTGCCGAAGACGGTGTTGGGGGCTGGACAGACCGCCTATTAGCAATTTTTAATAATGACCCAACCCCAACAGATTACGCTGATGTAACCCCGACACCCGCCACTCCCGCAAGCACACCAACTACAACCACACCAAATTCTTGGGTTGACGAAAGTATTTTAGAAGAAATTAATAGTGATGACGGAAACTAGTGCTTGCACAATCCCCGCAGATTTGGTATTATTATCTAAATACCATTCTGCGGGGTTTTTTATATGTCACGTCATTGCCTGTGTTTACGTAAAAATGATAACAACTTGTTACACATCCTCGCCCTAGAGGAGCTGGACAAGCCTTTTTACAGCGACTTTCGCCCTATCAAACAAACCAAGGACGAAGAAGAAGCCTTTGAAGCCGTGAAGGAAATGGTGAAAGATTTTTGTAAGCCGTTTTGGGACAAGGGACAAGCCCCCGACTTTCAGCAGTTTAAGGCTTGGGCTTGGAAAGGACGTGAGATGCGGTGATAAATCGTAAATGGCTTCTAACCATGGCGGGGATTGTTTCCGCAATCTCTTTGCTGGGCATAATTTTACTGACAGGCGCCCACATCCCCTCTTTTGGTATGTGGTTTTACTACTGGCAATACGATGCAAACGACACATACAATGTGGTGCAAATGTACCCCGCTGACCTGCACGTCGTTACCCGCCATATGCTGGATTATCTGCTGGGAAGGGAATATGACTTGCAAATTTACATCCCAGTGGCTGGGGAGGTTCGCCCATTTTTCGGCGACATCGAAATCCGCCATATGATAGATGTGCAAACCATGACCCGCATTTCCTTTCTAGTTCGCAACATTTTTATCGGGCTTTTGTCGGTGTCGGTTGCTTTGTTTTTCTTTGCTAGAAACCAATGGCAAATATTTTGGAAAAGCTGGAAGTGGACTTCTGCAATCACCTTCACAACTTTGGCGGTTCTAATTGGGATAATATCCTTTAACTGGAACAGGGCATGGGTTGTTTTCCACGAAATCTTTTTTAACAACGATTATTGGATACTACGCCCGCAAGTCGACCTATTGATAAACATTGTGCCATACGATTTTTTCTTTACGCTGTCGGTGTTTATGGGCATCTTTTTCGCTGTGGGTTGTGTATTAATGTTTGCCATATCTGCAATAATGGTTAGGAGGAACAAGAAATTTTCTGGTCTATAGTCCTACAAATCCTTATAATTTTGGGATGGGTACTGCTAGGGATAATCGCCCTTTTGCTTGCCATTATTTTGCTTGCATTGTTTTCCAAATTGCGGTATGATATAAAGGTACACAAGGACGGGTTAGACGACCCTTGGCTGTATAAAATAAAAGTTAGATGGTTTGCATGGATTGTTAGCCTTACCATGGATAATGATAACGAACCTATTGCACGTATTTTCGGCATTAAAGTAAAATTGCCAGAAACGGGTGACAGTGACAACGAAACGAACAAAGAAGCAGAAAAGCCCCACCCAGAGCAAGTGCGAGCCACAGAAACCACAGAAAAACGGCTGGATGTGGCACAAGAAAAACAAAAACGCAAGGTCGCTAAACGCAAAAGGCGGGAAAAACGCAAAACCCCCAGCCGATGGGACAAAATCAAAGAGTTATATGAACAAATCGGCAAAGACCATCTAAAAGAAATTATAACCCTTGGTTTGGCACTTATAAAAAACATCATAAAGAAAGTTATGCCCAAAAAATTTAAGTTGCGGGGCAAATTCGGCACTGGCGAACCTGACACAACAGGCATGGCACTGGGTGGTGTTAGTGTTTTATCTACCGTGCTGGACATCCACATGGAAGGCAATTTTGAGGAAAAGGACTTACAACTTAACCTACACGCCCGTGGCGGTTTGCGGTTGTTTAGCCTAATACGGCTTCTGCTTCGCTTCTGGTTTAACCAAGAAATTAAGCGTTTACGAGCCATCATTAAAACACACAATAACAAAAATAAAAATATAATTGTGACGAGAAAGGGTGTAAAATATGGCAACAGAACTAAACCTAAACATGGTTAAAATGTTTGAACAAATGGAGGGTTTTGTATCCTCTAAAACAGTGGTAGGCGAGCCTATGAAAGCTGGCGACACTACCATAATCCCGCTGGTTGACGTAAGCTTCGGCATGGCTGGCGGTTCTACAGACGACAAGAACAAAAATGACGAAAAGTCTTTGGGAGGTCTTGGTGCAAAAATCAAACCTTCTGCTGTCCTTGTTATCACCAACGGCAATGTGCAACTGGTAAACATCAAGCATCAAGACAGCGTAAACAAGCTAATTGACATGATTCCATCCATCACCAACAAACTGGATTTAGGGGGTCTTTTGGGCGGTAAAAAGAAAAAAGCTGGGGAAGCCAAAGACGCAGACAAGCCAGACATAATGTCAGCCCCGCCAATGGGTCTGTAATTCGCAATTAAAATTTAGGGGGATTTATTTATGAGCTTTGAAATTGTTGTGGATTCGTGTTATAACCTAGGAAATGCCTATGCACAAAAGCATAACCTAAATGTGCTAAGCCTTGCTTATATTGTAGACGGCAAGGAACACGCTGGTTACACCAAAGGACAAGAGCTGGATTATGCTGCGTTTTATGGTCGCCTGCGGGAGAAAGCTTCGGCAAGCACCGCACAAATAACCAGCGTGCAAGCAGAAGAAATGTGTCGCCCAATTTTAGAAGCTGGCAAAGATATGTTATATCTTGGCTTCTCCAGCGGGTTGTCTGGCACATTCTCCGCCGTTCGCACTGCTTTGGAGGAACTTAAAACAGAATTCCCAGACCGTAAAATTTATTATGTTGACTCACTATCAGTAACGGTGGGGCTTGGTCTTTTGCTGGAATGTGCCGTAAATATGCGTGAAGAAGGCAGGTCAGTAGAAGAAACCCATGCTTGGTTAGAAGATAATAAACAAAAAGTTTTACATTTCTTTACCATTGACGATTTGTTCCATCTAAAGCGTGGTGGTCGCCTGTCTGCAACAAAGGCTTTGATGGGTTCAGCCCTTAATGTGAAGCCCACGCTAATGGTTAATCCCGAAGGCAAGCTTGTACCCATCGGCAAATCTAAGGGGCGTAAAAAAGCCTTGGATTCTGTTATAGAATGTACCCAACACGTGGACGCTGGGCTTTTTAACAAAATTTTTGTGGTGCATGGTGATGTGGCGGATGATGCCAAATATGTGGCAGATGGCATCAAAGCAAAAAATCCTTCTATGGAAGTAGAGGTTTTTTACCTTGACCCCGTTATCGGTGTCCACGCAGGACCTGGGGTTGTTGCTACAATTTTCATGTCCAGCACTTACAAACGCAACAGTTAAATTACCGTAACTTCTAGAGTGGGGGCTTGCCCCCCCACTTTTTTATATGGTAGGGGCGGGCATTGCCCGTCCCACTTATGCAGACGATAGCGTACAACCACAAAGAATAGTGCCAGCAGACATGGGACGGGCAATGCCCGCCCCTACCAGTTGAAAGTTTTGTTGCAAAAAGTTCCAATTATTTTCAAAAAAGGCTTGACAATTACATAAACAGACTGTAAAATATAAATAAGGGCTAAGGCGACAGCCAAATCCCCACTTACACAATCCTTTGTAAATGACTTGTATAAAGTTGCCTGTCTGGACAAATTCTTGGCAGAATACAGACAGGCAACACCTACAAGTCCATCACAGACCTGAGATAATTCTACCATCTCTCAGGTCTCATTGTCAAGCACAATTTACCTTGACACAAATCAGAGAGGAGAATTACACATGGAACCAATCCCAATTAAACTCGACAAATTAGGTAGATTAGTAATACCCCGTGAATTTAGAAGAAAGTTAGGTGTATTACTAGACCCTGGTTCAAAAGTAACCCTAATAAAATCGGACAATGACACATTAATTATCCAAAAAGCAAAAAAGGGCTGTCAATCACCATACACAAAAGAACCAAGCGAACTAGGTATAGTAGAAATAGGCAAAGAATTAAGAGAATCCATGGGATGGAACATTGACACCCACTTAGGCATAAACGATAATATCATCGCCATAAGACCACTAGAACCAGAACAGGTAGAACAAGTGGAGCAAAAAGAAGAAAAGCGTAAAAGCGAAACAACAATAGTAGGGTAGGGGCTTGCCCCTACTTTTTTGTATGCAGGCATGGGGCGAGCAATGCTCGCCCCTACCTAGTATTGCCTAGCTTTTAATGGTTAGCAAAATTTCTCGCAAAACCTTGCAAGCAGTTGCAGTGGAAACTCCGCTGGGGTCAAAATTGGGGGCAAGCTCTACAATATCACAACCCACAATGTTCAAATTTTGCAGAAACATTAGGTTGTGACGCAATTCTTCAAAGTTAATGCCACCAGCTTCGGGCGTGCCTGTTCCAGAAAAAATTGATGGGTCAAGCACGTCCAAATCAAGCGTAAAGTAGAAAGGCACATTAAGCTCCGACAATTCCGCTACCATTTTGGGTGTAACCCCATTGGCAATATGCTCCCTAGCCCAGTAAAATTCATCTCTTGTGCCACTACGTATACCATATTGGAAAATGCGTCCATCCCCTAAAATATCGTGGCAACGGCGTATTACTGTGGCATGGGAAAGTTTTTCGCCTAAATACTCATCCCGCAGGTCGGTGTGGGCATCAAAATGTATGATATGGAGGTCTGGATGTTTTTTAGCTATAGCTCGTACTGCTCCCAAAGTCACCAGATGTTCTCCCCCTAACATCAGCGGGATTTTATTATCATTGATAATTTCTGATGTGGCTTGCTCGATAGTTTGTAGTACGGTTTCCGCCTTGCCATAAAGCTCCAAATCGCCAGCATCATAAACTTTTGCATCATCTTCCAAATCTTTGTCCAAATATGGGCTGTAAGTTTCTAAACCGTAACTTTCTTGCCGCATTGACGCAGGACCAAACCTTGCACCAGGGCGATTAGACGTGGTGGAATCATATGGTGCACCGAAAATTACAATGCCTGCTTCTTCATAATTTGCATCACAGCCTAAAAAATTTTGAATGTTCCCTTTTTTATTTATCATTTGGTCATCCCCTTAGGAGTTTTTGGTATAAACCATTATAGCACGAAGCAGGTGGCTGTTTCAACATAAAAAAACACCGCCCTAATGGCGGTGTTTTTTTATGTTAAGGATAATAATTATCCTAGAAGTTGCAAGATAGATTGTGGAGCTTGGTTACCTTGAGCAAGCATAGCAGTTGCAGCTTGTTGTAGTACATTAGCTTGGGTTAGACGCATCATTTCTGCACCCATGTCAGCGTCACGGATACGGGATTCGGCTGCGGACATGTTTTCAGAGGCTACGTTTAGGTTGTTGATTGTGAATTCTAGACGGTTTTGGATAGCACCAAGACCTGCACGAAGGGCGGACATGTCGTCGATTTTGTCGTTGACTGTGTCGATGGCTGCGTTAAATTCAGCATGGGTAGTGTTACCAGTAACAACACCATCAAAAGCACTTACAGCAGCATCAGCGTCAGCAATTTGGTCAAGTTGCTCAACAATATCAATTACGTTACCATCAGAATCACTGTCAGCACCTACTTGAAGGTTGAAAGAGCCAGTCAACAAATCGCCGAATACAGCTTCGCCGTTGAAAGTAGCGTTGTCCCAAATACGAGTGACTTCAGCGCTTATTTGAGATAATTCGTTATCAATATGGGCTCTTTGTTCTTCGCTATTAGTATCATTAGAACCTTGAACTAGTAGCTCACGAGCACGTTGCATTAGCTCAGTAATAGTATCAGCATAACCTTCAGCAGTTTGTATCAAGCTGATACCATCTTGAGAGTTACGA
>WQZZ01000053.1 GCA_009780485.1 Defluviitaleaceae bacterium
CGTTATCTGTAAACTCTGTAAAATCGTAGTAGTACAGGTTCAGAAGCTGGATAAAAACAAACTTTTCTTCGACCTTAACGGGGTCTATTGATATTGTAATAAAATCACATCCTACTCAATTCTAAACAGGGGTTGGCGAGCTTCAACCATTTGTCCGTTTTCAGCAAAAACCTCCACAACTGTACCATCCACGTCTGCGGTGACTTCATTCATAATCTTCATGGCTTCCAAAATGCAAAGCACATCACCCTTTTTAACCCTAGTGCCAACAGGCGCAAAAGCTGGCTTTTCTGGGTTAGAACTGGAATAGAAAGTGCCAACAATTGGAGAGGTTATTAGATGTCCACTGGCTTTTTGTGTGGTTTCGTCTGGGTCTGCGTGTTTAACTGCCACAGGCTCTGCCACTGGTGCAGAAGGTGTGGTTGGTGTAGCTACTGGGGCTGTTGTCATAGCCATTGCAGGTGCATAACTTGGGTACATTTCTGGATAAAAGCTACCAGCGGCTTGCTTACTGGCGTTCAGCGTAGCCCCGCCCACATTAACAGATACATTTGTAAGGGTCGAACGGTCAACCCACTCTAACAACTCTCTAATTTGTGTATAATTCATAATAATCCTCCTATTTTTGGTTTTATTTATGCTAGTTTCATTCCCTTACCCTGCCATTGATATTACAATGTGGCTGACCGCACCATTTTCTATAAAAATTGATTTCACATATGAGAAACCGTGATATGCGGAAAGTTCAACATTTTTAACTCGCCCAAAAAACTCGTCCCCGAAAAGCTCTACGTCCCAAGATTGGTGGGGACCAGAAATGTCGTCAATTGCTAGTAAGTCCTCCACGGACATACCTGTTGTGATGTCATATACAGTAAACCTGCCGCCTGCTATTTCTGCGGGGTTTGGGTGCAAAATTATCATGTTGGCAATGTTATCCCCGAAAGTAACAACAAGGCTACCGTTTAGGAAAGTGGTTGTAGTCAACATTCCATGGTACTCGGAGGTATCGTATGCTCCAAAAGCTGCTATAAAATCCGCAAGGGTGTCGCCCATACCAGCACTGTTACCTGTCTGGTTGTCCCGCAATTCGTAAAAAGCAAGCTCATGTGATGCAATGGGCGGGTTTTCATAACTACCATTATCATCTCCGCCACAGCCACTGAACAGGAGAGTACATGCCACAGCCATGCCAATCAAAATTCTTTTCTTCATATCTCTAACCTTCCCACTTTTTGAAGCAAAGACTAGCGTTATGCCCACCAAAACCATAATTGTTTGAAAGTGCATATTTTATATCGATGTCTACAACGCCATTGGTTACGTAATTTAAGTCACATTCGGGGTCAGCCACTTGATAACCCACTGTGGAGGGTGCAAAACCTTTTGTCATGCCGATAATGGTCGCAATTGCTTCCACGGCTCCCGCCGCCCCTAGCATATGTCCCACTTGGGACTTGGTGGAACTTACCAACAGGTCTTTAGCATGGTCTCCAAATGCCACTTTAATTGCATTGGTTTCCGCTGCATCATTTAGGGGGGTGCTTGTACCGTGGGCGTTAATGTAAACCACATCATTAGGTGTTATGCCTGCTTCCCCAATTGCTAGCGTCATACATGCCGCCGCTCCGCTTCCATCTGGGCTTGGTGCGGTCATGTGGTGGGCATCACAGTTTGCCCCATAGCCCACAATTTCTGCATAAATAGTCGCCCCACGAGCTGTAGCGTGTTCCAAGCTTTCAACAATCAACACGCCACCACCTTCGCCGATAACAAAGCCATTACGCTCCTTATCGAAGGGGATGGAGCCACGCTGGGGGTCAGTTGACCTTGACAACGCTGTAAGTGCATTAAAACCAGCCACAGAAGCCCGTGTAATCGCTGCTTCTGCACCACCAGCAATAATCACATCACTGTAGCCATGTTTGATGGAGCGAAATGCCTCACCAATTGCGTGGCTACCCGCCGCACAAGCGGTCGTTATGCTGGTACAAATACCCTTTGCCCCATATTCCAAGGCAACCTGACCCGCCGCCATGTTGCTAATCATCATGGGTATAAACAAGGGTGCAATTTTCATGCTGTTTTCTTTGGAGTACATTTTGACAATTTCTGTTTCAAAGGTTTCCATGCCACCAATACCAGAGGACAAAATAACACCCATACGTGCCTTGTCAACCTTTTCTAAATCCATCCCGCTGTGCTTTACGGCACGTGCCGCTGCTGACAGGGCGTATTGGCTAAACAAATCAAGTCGCTTAACCTCTTTTTTTGGAATATCATCCTCTGGATTATAGTCCTTTACCTCCGCAGCAAGGGAAATAGGTGAACCTTCTATCTGCACCTTGGTTATTGGGGCAATACCCACCTTGCCCTCCCTTAGCGATGTTTCAAATGTTTCTAAATCATTTCCGATGGGGGAGACAACCCCCATGCCTGTAATAACAACCCTTTTCACGAAGATTTCCTCCTTTTTATAGGTTTATCCAACCTGCAATTCCGTCTTTCTTTCCAAAAAATTTATTTGAATATTTCGCCACAACTGACACTGTATCACCCTTTTTAACTGACAAGTGGTGGTTTGTTGCCATATCGGCAATGCAGTTTCTGCCATCGTCTTCTTGCCAAATTTTATCTGTTGGCACTTCAATTATCTCGCCACTTTGATGTTTAACCCTACTAAATTCTTCTCCATGCTCAACAATCTCAACAAAACGCTCCAAGAATGAGATGTTTAGCGTGCCTTCATTGCCCTCGTGGTCGCTTTCTATTATCTTGGTAGGGTAATTTTCTGCAAATTCCCAACTAAACTTGCCATTTTCCACAATCAAAGCATTTTGTTGACCGCCGTATTTGCAAACAGGATAACCGCCGTCGATGGAGATGATGCGGTTTTTGTCATTAATCACAGGGTTAAAGCAAGGGGTGGCGTGGTGGTAGTGGGCGACGGGCCAATGCCCTACGATAACCCACTTATCAAAGGGTTTGCCGTCGTAAACATTCATAAAATCATATGTTGTTAGGCATTTTATTACGTCCTGCTCGTCCAGTGGCTTATCTTCAAGGGCGGCGTGGACAAAAATCATCTTTTCGCTTTCGATGATAATGGGGAGGTTGCAAACCCAATCCCACATTTCGTCTGTGTAAAAATCTGCACGACCCCACTCGCAATTACCACGTAAAACATGGACGTTTGGCTGTTTGTTCAGCTCCATCACGTAATGAAAACTTTCTTCTGGCTGACTTCCTTTCAAATAGAAGTCCCCCAAAATTACCAAAATGTCATCATCACAGAAATTCACCTTGTCTAGTAATTTCTTGAACAAATCTAGCTCACCATGGATGTCAGAAATAACAATAACCCGCCTGTTATCGGGAATTTCTAACTGCTTAACAATTAATGGTATGCTCATTCAGCTACCCCCACCATAAATATAGCTAAAATTATCATTTATACTTAGTAATATGTACATCTTTTGCTTACCCTCACGACATTCCGCCATCAATCGTGACAACCTGCCCCGTCATATAGGAGCAGTTTGCTACGAAGTAAACCAAATCGGCAACCTCCTCAGGTTTGCCATAACGACGAAGGCTAACGCTATCCAAAATCTGCTTTTTAACGGCTTCTGGTAGATTATCGGTCATGTCGGTTTCGATAAAACCAGGTGCAACACAATTTGCAGTGATACCACGGCTACCCAATTCTTTAGCAATGGACTTTGTAAGACCAATCAAGCCAGACTTAGCAGCGGAGTAATTCGCCTGTCCACCATTCCCATTAATCCCTACAACGCTGGAGATGTTCACAATTGCCCCAGACTTTTGCTTTAGCATAACAGGGCTGGCGTGGCGAATTGTGTTAAATGCACCCTTCAAATTGGTGTCTACCACCGCATCAAAGTCGTCCTCTTTCATTTTCAAAATCAAACCGTCACGGGTAATTCCTGCATTGTTTACAAGATAATCTACAGTTCCAAATTTTGACTTAGCTTGGTTGATGAGTTCCTCGGCTTGGGCAAAATCGCTTATGTCAGCCCTTACAGCTAAAGCTCCAACGCCCATGCCTTCAATCTCATTAATTAAATCCTTGGGGTCTGTGGATAAATAATTTACCACTACATTCACCCCGCTTGATGCAAATTTTAGGGCAATTGCCCGACCTATTCCCTTGGCACCGCCAGTTATAACGGCTGTTTTCATGGACAACACCCCTCTCTATTTCAAACTTTCAACAGACAGTGCGAAAGTTTCCACACTATCGTCAATTTTTTTAACAAAATTTACTAAAGTTTCGCCAACGCCCATTTCTATGAAGCGACTACCACCCAAATCCACTGCCCTCATAACGGAGGTAGTCCAACTAACGGGGCTAATCATATGTGTTGCCATATGCCCTGCCAAATCTTCATAAGTCAAGGTGTTGCCATTAACATTAGAAATGATTGGTAATGTACCACACTTCACCGTAATCCCAGTGGCTTCTTCTCTCAGTTTCTCCGCTGGCACGTCCATCAAAGGGGTGTGGAATGGTCCTGCCACTTTCAAGGGCATAGCCTTGCCTCCTGCTTCCTTAACCTTGCTGGCACAGTAATCCAGAGCAACCTTCTCACCAGAAATCACAATCTGCCCAGGGGTGTTAAAATTGGCGGGTGCAACAAAACCTTCTGGGGCGGATTTGCAAATTTCTTCTACCACAGCACGGTCAAGATTCATCACGGCAACCATACCCCCAGGCTTGGCAAATTCCGCCATTAACAGACCACGCTTATGCACCAATTTCACGGTGTCGGCAAAACCAAGCACTTCGGCTGCCGCAAGGGCTGTATATTCGCCAAGGGACAGACCCATCAACAACCCTGACTTGCCACCTTCCTGCTCATAAGCACGATACATAGCAATGCCTGCTGTTACCAGTGCAGGTTGGGCAAATTGGGTCAAAGCCAGTTGCTTGTCGGCATCTTCAAAACAAAGCTTGGTAATGTCTAAACCAAGGGCATCACTGGCTTCCTCAAAAACCTGTCGACATACGGCAAATTCATCGTAAAAAGCTTTGCCCATGCCTGCCTTTTGTGCGCCTTGTCCGCTAAACATAATTACATCCATGTTAAGCACCTCCAGCCAGCTTTGTATACTTCTCCCAAATCTCTTGAATAATCTCGTCGGCGGTTTGTTCTTTAGTAACCATTGACGCAACCTGCCCCGCCATTAGCGAACCTTCGTTTACATCACCGTCCACAACCGCCTTACGCAATGCACCAGCGGCAAAGGCTTCTAGGGCAGCAATATCTGGCTTTTCTTTCATGGCTTCCTCTTTTTCGAGAGCTATATATTGTGTTGTCAGTTTGTTACGCAATGAACGCACAGGATGCCCAGAAATGTTACCAGTCACCACTGTGTCAATGTCCTTTGCCTTAATTACAGCGTTTTTATAGTTTTGGTGCGCCCAGCACTCGGTTGCCACCAAAAAGCGTGTACCAATCTGCACACCTTCCGCTCCCAGCATAAAACTGGCGGCAACACCACGCCCATCAGCGATACCCCCCGCCGCAAGAACGGGAATGGACACCGCATCCACAACTTGAGGAACGAGTGCCATGGTGGTTAGCTTGCCAATATGCCCGCCAGCCTCCATACCTTCAGCCACAACCGCCGCCACTCCGATTTTCTCCATTTTTTTGGCGATGGCAACGGAAGGCACGAGGGGAATAACCTTAACGCCAGCGGTGTTAAAGGCTTCCATATACTTGGATGGCGTGCCTGCCCCTGTTGTCACAATTTTAACGCCCTCATCACAACAAAGCTGGGCAATCTCGTCCACAAAAGGCGACATCAACATAATATTAACCCCAAAAGGCTTGTCCGTAAGCGACTTTGCTTTACGGATTTGTTCCTTAACATAATCGGCAGGGGCAGCTCCAGCGGCAATAATTCCTAAGCCCCCAGCATTGGACACAGCGGAAGCAAGTCCTGCTTCGGAAACCCAAGCCATACCACCCTGAAAAATTGGATATTTAATTCCTAATAACTCACAAACTCTGTTTTTCATAAAATACTCCCTACTTTTTATAATTCAAGCCTTGCACATAGTATGTCAAGTCCATCTTCCACATAGGTTTCGCCAGTTTCTACAAAACCTGATGATAAATATAAATTGCGGGCAACCGTGTTATTGGAAGCATAACACAAGGAAATACAGTCGGCTTCACCTCTAGGAAATGTCCGTAGATATTCGACAGTTTTTAACACGGCGGCTTTTCCAAGTCCTTTGCCTTGGTGTCTTGCGTCAATCATAAAGCGGTTAAAGTCATAGTATTTTTTGTCGCCAAACTTCTCGCCCAAAAATTCACCTTCTTCCACTTCGTAAAGCCCAACTTCTGCAAACCCCACAACTTCATCGCCATTGCACACCGCAAACAACATAGGACCTTCCTCGCCACTTATCACATCAACATAGGCTTCTGCAATGCAGTAGTTGACAGGCACAACAAAATCCTCTTGCCCCTCTGCTACCTTCAATTTTATAACATCTGCAAAATTATCATGGTTGATTTTTTGTATCTCAATCATTACACTTTCACTTCCTTAAATATTTCTATATGGATAGTAAAACACTGCCCCAAGTCAGCCCCCCACCAAAGCCTACCAGAATAACCTTCTTTCCAGTGCCTTGCTTTAATGTTCCGTTTTTGAACATTTCGCTCAAAGCGATAGGGATGCTTGCCGCAGATGTGTTCCCATACTTTTGTATGTTAACGTAAAACTTTTCTAAACTTGTCTTTAATTTTTTGGCAATTGCCTCAATTATACGCCCATTGGCTTGGTGGGGGATAATATGGTCAATATCATCTATGGACATTCCTGTCTGCTCCAAAATCTCATTGATATTGGCGGTTGCTTCTTTCACGGCAAATTCAAAAACCTCTCGACCGTCTAGCTTTAGGAAGTCATACTCCCCTCGCTCCATACCAGTAAGTGGATTTACAACCTTTGTAAATCCGCCAGTTATAACCTTGTCCCCACGAGAGTAGAGTTTCTCAGCAAAAAGTGCGTTTTCATCGGCACCAAGCAACACACCGCCAGCCCCATCCCCAAAAAGGATGCACGAACCACGGTCACTCCAATCCGTTATCTTGCTTAGCACATCTGCCCCGATAACCAGTATGTTCTTATACTGCTTTGTAAGCAGATACTTTTGGGCGACGCTGACACCATACACAAAACCAGAGCAAGCAGCAGAAAGGTCAAAAGCAAATGCGTTTGTTGCTCCAAGCTCTGCCTGCACCAAACAAGCCACTGACGGCGTTCCGTAGTCTGGTGTAAATGTTGCTACCAAAACCATGTCAATGTCCTCGGGGTTGATACCACTGGTTTCAAGTAGCTGTTTGCCTACTTGAATACACAAATCAGACGTATTCTCACCTTCCGAAATACGCCTTTCGCTCACCCCCGTACGTTTTACAATCCATTCGTCCGTTGTGTCCACCCATGTGCTGATTTGGTGATTGTCAAGCACTGTGGAGGGCAGATAATGGGCGGCCGCCCTAATTCTTACACCTGTCATAATAAAGCCCTCCTGACACTCTTAAATTGTATGTAAATAAGACTAGCCCCTATATTCTATATTATATAGCGTTGTTTGTCAACAATTAAATATCGCTAAATTGCGTCACAAAAATCCCCCGCCATTATGGCAGGGCAATTACAAACTTAAGAATTTCTATATCCACCGCCTTAAAGGTCTGCGAATAATATTGGACAATTCAAAGTCAAGCAGGCTGTGTAGAACCGAACCAAGACCGATAAACCCTAAAATCCAAAGTAAGCCTTGACCTTCTGGAAAGGCAGTTCCCATAAAGAAGAAGGTGACTGCCAGAGCTTCGGTTAAACCATGGACAAGTGCCACCACCAGCGAAAAAATCCGCAATGGTATACCTGTTAGATTAGTTTTTGACAGATAAATCGCCCCTGGCAATGAGAAAAAGATGTGGCTGGCAGCCCTTAACACAATTGGTATAGGAAAACCCGCCAGAAAAAAACCCACAGTTGTGCCAATTGTCACTGCCACTGCCGCCTTGGGAGAAATAAACATGGCTATAAAAATAGGTATATGAACACCTAAGGTATAGCTGGCAGGAGGAATAACAATCCGAAAAGGTGGAAACATGGGCATTGCAATTGGGATAATAACCCCCACAGCAATAAGCAGACCGATTATAGTTAATTGTAAAATCGTTGATTTAGCTGTTTTTTTCATAATCGCTCTACTCCTGTGCTTTTAGTTTTTCTGCTTGGTCGGTGGTTATAAGGGTTTCGGTCATTTCTTCCAAATCCCCATCAAGGAAAGCGTCTAGCCTGTGGATGGTTTTGTTGATACGATGGTCTGTTACACGGCTTTGAGGAAAATTGTAAGTACGTATTTTTTCCGAGCGGTCGCCAGAACCCACTTGGCTACGGCGTGCGTCCCTCTCCTCTTTAGCACGTTTTTCCAGCTCCAAATCATAAAGCCTTGCCCGCAAAATTTTGAGGGCTTTTTCCTTGTTTTTAAGCTGGGACTTTTCGTCTTGACATGAAATTACAATGCCAGATGGGGCGTGAGTGACACGAATGGCAGAATCCGTAGTGTTTACCGATTGCCCACCGTTTCCGCTTGAACGGAAAACATCAATACGCACATCTTGCATATTTAGCTCCACATCAACTTCCTCCGCCTCTGGCAACACGGCAACCGTCACCGTTGACGTGTGGATGCGTCCTTGCGTTTCCGTGGTAGGCACACGTTGAACACGATGTACCCCACTTTCATATTTCAGGCGACTAAACGCCCCCTTGCCCGTTATCATAAAGGAAATTTCTTTTATGCCCCCAAGGTCATTTTCATTTACAGACAAAACCTCGGTTTTCCAGCGGTTGCGGTCGGCAAAACGGCTGTACATACGGTATAAATCCGAAGCAAACAAAGCTGCCTCGTCACCACCAGCACCGCCACGTATTTCCACAATTACGTTTTTGTCGTCATTGGGGTCTTTCGGCAACAACAAGATTTTTAACTGGTCGCCAAAAGTTTCCATATTTTCTTGGCTTTCCTTCAATTCTTCACGAACCAAAGAACGCATTTCGTCGTCCAGACCCTCATTAAGCATTTCCTTGCTTTCTTCGTAAGATGCACTGGCACGCTTGTATTCACGATACTTTTCCACAATTGGTCCAAGCATGGAATGTTCTTTCATCAACTTCTGCCAATTGGCTTGGTCAGAAATAACATCGGGCTTATTTATGTCTTCCCCAATTATGTCGTACCTATCTTCAATTTCTTGTAAACGCTCAAACATATTTTCACCTCATAATTTTCCGTGTTATTGTTCCTTATTATATCCTTTGCCCACCAATACGTCAAGAACTTTTAATAAAAAAGCCTAGCGACGCATTTCAAAAAATCTTCTTGCATTTAGGATTTGGCTATGTTATATTATTGATATGGATATTTTAATTACCAACAATCCCCTATGCCGTGACTACTTTGCGGACATTTATAACGTGGAGTTTTCTGACATTTCTGCATATTTTATTTTACAAAAGGTGCGGGATTTTGTTCATTTAGGACACGGGGTTTTAACACACCCAAGGGCTGGTGGGCTGCCACCTGGGACAAGTCCCTACAAATCCGTTTTGCTGACTGGCAGACAGGATATGAAAAATTCCTTGCAGTCTTTAGAGATTGTGGAGAATTCCGTAAAAGCTTACGAAAAGGCACGCACTGAGTTTTCGGAAAAACATCTGGAACACTTTGCGAAGCTGGACTTGTCGCTATTAGCCCCCAACGCCCACAAGAAACACTAACCTATTGTCATCAACAAAAGATTTTATAAGGAGGAAGTGGATGAAACTGGAAGTAGGTTACATCAACATTACTGATATTCAATTCGGCAATGAGTGCAAAGTCGCTGGCGGCACACTGCACGTAAACCAAGATTGTCTTAAAGAGTTGATTTTATCAGATGCCCGCATTGCGGAAGTGTCTTTTGACATTGCACGCCCAGGTGAAAGCGTGCGTATTACGCCTGTTAAAGACGTAATTGAACCCCGCACAAAAGTGGGAACTGACGAAATGGGGATTTTCCCTGGTATTTTGAACAAAGTAAAAACGGTGGGTATGGGACGTACCCATGTACTTAAAGGTGCTGCGGTTGTCACTTGTGGTCAAATTGTTGGCTTCCAAGAGGGTATTATTGACATGAGCGGCCCTGGTGCGGATTATACACCATTTTCTGCCACCAATAATTTGGTTGTATTGTTTACGCCGAAAGCCGACATCCAACCCCATGATTATGAGCAAGCCCTTCGTATGGCTGGCTTGAAAGTTGCTGCTTTCTTGGGTGATTTGGGCAAAGAAGTTACCCCTGATGTGGTGGAAACTTACGAAACCCTGCCAATCCTTGAGCAAAAGGCGAAATATCCAGACCTGCCAAGAATCGGTTATGTACAAATGCTACAAACCCAAGGTCTTCTGCATGACACGTACGTTTACGGTGTTGACATGAAAGAGAGCTTGACAACCATGATAAACCCAACAGAGGTTATGGACGGTGCAATCATAAGTGGTAACTGCGTGTCCGCTTGCGACAAAAACACAACTTACCACCACCAAAACAACCCTGTTATTGCCGATATGTTTGAAGAAAACGGCAAAAGCCTAATTTTTGCTGGTATGATTATTACCAACGAAAATGTTTTCCTTATGGACAAAGAGCGTTCATCTGATTGGACTGCAAAACTTTGCAAAATGATGGGCTTTGATGGTGTTGTTATCACCCAAGAAGGTTTCGGAAACCCAGACACCGACTTGATGATGAACTGCAAAAAAGTTGAGGATGTGGGCGTGCCAACGGTTATCGTTACTGACGAATATGCAGGACGTGACGGCACAAGCCAATCCCTTGCTGACGTCGATGCGGCAGCAAATGCCGTGGTAACAGGCGGAAACGCTAACGAAGTTATCACCCTTCCAAAAATGGATAAGGTTATCGGCACACTTCAGTATGTTGACGTTATTGCTGGTGGTTTCGAGAACAATACCCAGCCAGACGGAAGCATCGTTGTGGAACTTCAAGCCATTATTGGTGCTACCAACGAACTTGGTTTTAACAAGATGAGTGCTAGATAATTCGGCAACAACATAAGAAAAAACGAAAGGAGCTTATTGTGATTAAAATTGTTCATTATATTAACCAATTTTACGCAGGTGTAGGCGGTGAGGAAAAGGCCGACATTGGACCACATATGCAAGAAGGTGCTATGGGTCCTGGTGCTGCCCTTAAAGCCGCTTTTGGCGGTGACGCAGAAATCACCCACACCATTTATTGCGGAGATTCATATTATGCTGAAAACACGGAGAAGGCTTCCGCTGAAATTTTGGAGATGATTCAAAAGGTGAAGCCTGATGTGTTTATAGCTGGTCCTGCCTTTAACGCTGGTCGTTATGGTCTTGCTTGCGGTTCTATCAGCAAAATTGTGCAGGAAAAGCTTGAAATTCCTGTTGTTACGGGTATGTACCAAGAAAACCCAGGTGCAGAAATGTACAAGGATAGCATTTACATCATCGCTACAAAAGACAGTGCCGCTGGTATGCGTGATGCTGCTCCAAAGCTTGCTAAGCTTGCTTTGAAGCTTGCAAAGGGTGAAAAAATCGGTGCTTCTATTGAAGAAGGTTATATGCCTGGTAAGGCACGTGTGAATTTCTTCGAGGAAAAGCGTGGCTCTCGTCGTGCGGTTGAAATGCTTCTGGCTAAAATCTCTGGCAAGCCATTTGTAACAGAGTTTCCAATGCCAGATTTTGACCGTGTAGCACCAGCCGCCGCCATTGATGTTAAAACTGCACGTTTTGCCATTGTTACATCTGGCGGTATTGTGCCAAAAGGCAATCCAGACCGCATCGAGTCTTCATCCGCCTCTAAATATGGCGAATATGCCTATGCAGATGTTAATGCAGACCCATCAACTGTTTACGAAACTGCCCATGGTGGTTACGACCCAGTTTATGCCAACCAAAACGGCTACCGTGTTTTGCCATACGACACCCTTTTGAATTATGAGAAAGAAGGCAAAATCGGCTCTATCCACGGTAAATATTACACCACAGTTGGTAATGGTACTGCCGTTAAAGATTCTGCGAAGTTTGGACAAGAGATTGCCGAAAAGTTGCTTGCAGATGGCGTAAATGCTGTAATCCTAACTTCCACCTGAGGTACTTGTACACGTTGCGGTGCAACGTTGGTGAAAGAAATTGAGCGTGCTGGCATTGCTGTTGTTCATGTTTGCACAATCACTCCTATTTCTATGACTGTTGGAGCTAACAGAATTGTTCCAGCTATCGCGATCCCTTACCCGCTTGGCGACCCCAAAAAGGACGCTGGTGCAGAAGTGACTTTGCGTAGAGAAATCATGGACAAAGCCCTATCGGCTTTGGCAACACCTGTAAGCGAGCAAACTATTTTTGAATAAATCGCCTATGATATGGTGACACATAAATATTATTAGGAGGTGAAAGTATGCTAGAGCTGAACAAAGAAAACTTCCAAGCAGAGGTTTTGGATGCACAAAATAAGGTTTTCGTATTTTTTAGTGGTGATGGTTGAGCACCTTGCGAAGCCATTAAGCCTTCCGTGGAAGGATTTGCAGAAAAATACGGCGACAAGCTAAAGTTTGCCAAGCTTAACACTACAGGAGCAAAGCGTCTTGCTATGAGCCAAAAGGTGATGAGTCTGCCGTCTTTGATTATTTATGAAGGCGGCGAGAAAGTTGAAAGTATTCTTAAAGATGGTGCCAATGAAACTGATATAGAAGCAATGATAAACAGGCACATCTAGTTGGTCTATCAAATTTCACTACGAAATTTGATAAGTGGCTGGGTGGGCTTTGAGAAAAATCTGGCGGTTTCTGTTACACTCGGTAACTGCGTGGGAACGGATTTAGAATAAAGTTTACCCGCCAACCCAATTAGTTGGTACAAATATTCATAACTTAAGGAGGATTTTTGCCATGGCATTTTTTGAAGGCAAAAAGGTCATCGCTCTGGGCGACAGAGATGGTGTTCCAGGTCCTGCCATTGAGGAGGTCGTAAAGGCATCTGGTGGTACGGTTGTTTTTTCCGCCACCGAATGCTTTGTCTGAACGGCGGCAGGTGCAATGGACTTGGAAAACCAAAAAAGGGTTAAAGAGCTTACCGAAACCCACGGTGCTGAAAAC
>WQZZ01000054.1 GCA_009780485.1 Defluviitaleaceae bacterium
CTTGGCGAAGAAATGCCCAAATTACAAAATATAAACTTCATTCCGATGGACAAAGCCCTTGACATCCTAGACCCACAAAACCAACGCCTTGCCCCATTTTCTCTCCAATCCCCTACCCTTTCAAGGTTACGCCACGAAAAGGAGCGATTGGAAAAGATGAACCTAATGGAAGAAAGAGCGAAAGTTGTTTTGGAAGAAGATGCAGAGGAACAAAGGGTCATGGAAACCCTCACAACTGCCCTACGCCCACACATCCCTGCATTTTTACACAACATGGAAGCTATTAGCAATCTTGACCTAACAATCGCTAAAGCCCGCCTTGCCAAACAATTTTGTGCTATTCGTCCGACAATCGGAAGCACCATAAAATTCAAGGGCATGACAAACCCATATTTTGCAGACATTTTATCACAAAAAGGCAAATCGTTCACAGAAATATCCATCGAAATGCCTAATGGTATCACCATCATAACAGGGGCAAACATGGGGGGTAAGTCAATGGCAATCAAAACTTCTGTTTTGAATGTGGTTTTGTGCCAACTGGGTCTTTTCGTATTTGCTGAGACCGCCCAAATCCCCATTTTCAATAGCATACATCTGATTGCAGAGGATGCCCAATCCCCACAAGATGGATTGTCAACTTTCGGTAGCGAAATAACCCGTATAAATACCGCAGTGACCCAAATTGACAAGGGCTTTACTTTCATAGCCATGGACGAGCCTGCCCGTGGAACCAACCCCGCAGAAGCCACCGCCATCGCCCAAGGCATCACCGCCCACCTAGCTGGGAAAGATGCCATTTCGCTAATGTCAACCCATTATGACCGCATAACCCCCCTAGCCACTGCCCATTACCGTGTTGCTGGCATAACCCCCGAGGGTAACATGGACTACACCCTGCACCCAGCAGATATAAGCGAACCCATACCAAAGAACGCCTTGGACATCTGCGAAAAAATGGGCTTGGATACCGAATTATTAAACCAAATAAAAACCCGCATCTAATTGCGGGTTTTTTGCTTCATTCGCTTCTTATCCTCATACATCAAAGTATCAGCTGTAGTAATTACGTCTTCAAGGATTTCATTTGCTGCACTTTTTGTCGCTGCACCAACCGCCAAATTCAATTCAAAAGGCAAGCACGTGTAGTCTGCCACGCTTTGCTTAATTTTATCAACAGAGTTGCTAGCGGATTTTGCATCTGTGTTGGGTAACAACAAGATAAATTCATCCCCGCCTACCCTTGCAAGAAAATGCTCCTTTTTGCAGACTTTCACTAGGGCTTTTGCCGTGGTTTGCAGCAACATATCACCGTAATTATGTCCCAGCGTATCATTAACCACCTTTAGATTATTTGCATCACAAACAACAACGCTAAGAGGTAGGTATTCTGGGTTATCTAGGCGTTTTTTCGCCCCGACATACGCCACCCTATTAGCCAGACCAGTTAAAGAATCCATGCCCGCTTCTTTTTCTAACCTATTAAGCAAGGCTCGGTTTTGGGTCACATTGAAAAAGAATGCAATAGAACCGTATTTGTATCGTTTATCATCCACCATTTCCCTAACTTCAAGACTTAAAACAACGGTAAATCCTCCATCATTATATGTGATGTCCTTGCTTTCACTAGAAGTTGGGCTTTGGGAAATTTCCGCACCCTTCTCTTTTAAGGCATCAAGCAATCCATCCAAAGTGGTTGCACGCAGTTCGATGCCAATGGAAGAAAACCAACGGCTTGCACTGGAATTAAAGTCTGTTACATGACCATCTTTGCCTAGCACTAGCACAAAGTCATCCATATAATCAAACACCCTTCCACGTGCTTGGCGAGCGTAAAGATTTTGGTCTCTATTAGATGTTGCCAAATAATATAGCATAACCGCCAAAGAAGCAGCGAGAGCGCTAGCATCAACACCAAAGGGCATCAAATTTGCTAGGGTTACAAGGTTGCTTAGTAGGGTTATAGTTATACCGACAACAATTAAATATGACGAAAGTCTATAAAATTTTGGTTTGCGTAAATGCCCTCTTATCAATGTGGCGATGGTGATTAAAGCAAGGATGTAAGCGTGTACCGTATGCACCCAAAACCAAGGTCCACGTACGTTGTTAAGTTCCAATTGGGGATAAACACTAATCAACTCCACTTCACGTATCAAATAGGCAAAGGGAGAAAGCGCGATGAACGCATTAAGTAAAGGCATAACAAAAAACGACACCATTACCCACTTAGGCAATTTATGTTCTGGGAAAAACACACCATGTATAACAAAGAATTGAGATGTTATGGTAAGACTTATAAAGGTTAATGCGATATTCCATAAAAATGTGATGCCAGACACATTATCCTCTATAAACACAACGGCAAGCATAAAAACAGCCCATCCAACAATGCTTATTGCCATAAGTGCCAACATCAAACTGCCTCTATGCCTTATAAATCTAATTAATTCAGAAATAAAAACATAACCACATATCAAAAGAAAGGGGACATACATCATGGTTATGGTGTAATTGCTCATATAATCACAGTCCTTTGTGGATTGTATAAAACATCTGTAGTAATTATACCACATAAAAACATAATTTTCAACAACAAATTTAATTGGAGCTTCAGCAAGAGATTTGCCAAAAATTCTTGACGTAAGTTGATGTAAAAGCTATAATTTAAGTTGAGGGGATTTTATGGGTATTTTGTTAACAGTCGCTTATGACGGCACTAATTATTGTGGTTGGCAGGTTCAAGAAAATGGCATTACCGTATGCGGTGTGTTGAAGGAAGCTTTGGGCAATGTTTTGACGGGGCTTTCTTTTTCTGTTCTTGGTGCAAGTCGCACGGACGCAGGAGTTCATGCCCTTGGTCAGCGGGTGCATTTGATTACGGATGGTAAAATTCTCGTGCCACTTGACAAATTGCCAGCGGTACTAAACTCTGTCCTACCCGATGATGTTGCTGTAACGTCAGCCTTGAATGTTTGTGACAGTTTTCACCCCATCCGTGATGCAAAATCCAAAACATATGTCTACAAAATCAATAACCAGCCCCACCGCAACCCCCTCACACACCGAACAGCCACACACCTCTCCAAGCCACTGAATTTGATGTCCATGCAATCAGCTTGCGAATATTTTGAGGGCGAACATGACTTTATTTCATTTTGTGCATCGGGTTCGTCAGTAAAATCGACGGTGCGTACAGTCTACTCACTGTCGATAGAGGAGCGGGAAGGGTTGCTAGAAATCCACATAAATGGCAATGGATTTTTGTACAATATGGTACGTATTATAGCTGGCACTTTGGTTAATGTGGGTTTGGGCAAAATTAGCCCCAGCGAAATACCCGATATAATTTCCAGCAAGGACAGGACAAGAGCGGGCAAAACCATGCCACCACACGGGCTGACCCTTTTGGAGGTTTTCTATTAATGTACAATATAATTTTTCAAATAACCAGCAATTTTTCTCTTATTGTTGTTGTGACTTTGCTCATAGTAAACAGAGTTAGGGAGAGAAAAATGTTGCGTGAGGTTTTTACGGAAAGTAACTTCACAATCCGTCGTACCCGCAAAGCAGTCGAGAGCAATATTGTTCTGGTCGTTTTGGCATTGCTTTATCTATATGCACTCTCAGCCTTTGGGCTTGATGAAACGGACTTCATGCCACTTGTTGCCCTAAGCACTGTTTTGGCTTTGGCAGGTGTCGCCCAAACCTTTTACCGCATTTTCTGGAGATGCACTATAAAAAATGACGAAATTATTCACGGGCGTAACAAAGTAATCAACTTAACCAATGTAACCAAAGTTAAAGTGGGTCTTTTCCGTAGAATAATTTTCTTTGAGGGTGATGAAGGGGTTCTCACCATACCACTAAATCAAATAGACCACACTAGCCATAATTTGCTAATAGACCTTCTTAAATCCAGAAATATACAAGGTTATGAGAGTTTACCTAGCCCTTTATATGGCAAAAAGTACCACGGCTATATCGTGTCAATTTCTCTATTTATTGTCCAGGCAATATTTTTCTATGTGGTTGTAATTGATGGTTTCGACTTTTATTTGAATTATGAGTGGCGGTGGATGTTTCGTGACACATATACAACACAACAAGTTATGGAAGCTTATTTGGGCTGGCACAGGATTTTACTAAGGGAAACACTGTCGATATTGGCGGCAACTTTTGTGCTAAACGCCTTCATCGTGGCAGGGTCAAGACTTGCCAGCAGAAATATCCGCTTACCTATTTGGGCAGCGGTAGCTTCCTGTATTTACGTAGGGGTCTTTTCATTGTCTGTGATATGGCACAATAACATACCTGATTTTATAAGTAGTTTAGAGTATGATATGCAAGCTGTGGAAAGCGGAGAATTGCAACAGAAATACGTATTACTTCACTCAAGTGACCTTGAACTTTTGACGCAAGTAAGTCTGTCTGGCGTTTCAGGACCTCCACCAATATTGTTTTCCCTAAATACTGATGAATTACCTTTACTACTCACCCAAGAACATCGCTTATATCTTGTTAATCAACTCGAAAACACAGAAGCGGTAAGTTTAATTTTATACTATACCCCAATTCATCGAGTTATTGTCGAAATAGGCAATAATTAAAAAACCGCCTCATGTATGACGGCGGTTTTTTTGTGCAAAATATTAGCTGGAGAGTGGTGACTAGGTGATAATGATTTCAGAACCAAGTTTGGTTTGTTTTTTAGGCGATTTACGCAATGCCTTATGGGATTTTCGCAACGAAATGCCAGAAGGTATTCATTTTATAAATATGGATAGCTTTTATTTTTATGTGAACATGGCATTTCCCAGTAAAAGGCAGGAAATTGGCGGTTTGATGAACATATTAGAGCCTTTTATCCCTGTAATGGTATCTGAATGTAACCTAATGTCGCTTTTGGCAGCATATGCCAGCGGTGATATGGCAAACCTTGCCCGACTTGAGCAAAGTTTAATAGACCGCTCCCACCTATCTTTCATACAAACGGCGATTTCCGCAGACTGCACCCATTGGGAGAGCATTGTAAGCACCTGCCGCAAAGTCCACAAGCAGCGACTTAGCTTTCTTTAGGACCTATTTAGGCTTTATAGGAAACAAAAGGTCAAGTTGTTTTTCGCTGTCAGGAATGTTTGATGAGGCGAAATCCTCGTATTTCATAACCAATTCTTCCAGCCACTGACGGTCAAAATCGCCTTCATATTTATTGTTTTGTGTTGACCAATTATAAAGTGCTTCCCAACGCTCCCCAATTTCGTTCATATTGGCAGAAATGCTGGCATACAACCCGCCCTCAAAATGTTTTTTCACAAAGGGGTCTGGTACAGCAAAATCGTCCGCAATGACCGCCCACAGTTCATAACCATATTGAGGTCTGCTTTCACATGGGTCTGGGTTGTTAAAGCCAAAATTGCGATACCCCGCAAAATTGCGAAGATTATACTCCGCTATAAACGGGTCAAAAACATCCGAGCAATCCTTCTCTGGCGATTCGCTAACCACACAATGAGATACAACTGTCATTGGTGGCAAATCCACAATTCTCACGTTCTTTAATGTTTCCATGGCAATTATCCCTTCAGAGAGTATAGTTTTAGGTACAGCTAAATGATTAGCGTCGACTATCGCCAATTGTTGTAGCATTTTAGAAATACTCTCGCTTTGTTGTATATGCCCTATAATATTTTCTACAATGTGGCTCAAAGTGGCATACACAGCCGTTTTCTGTCGCAAATTAGCTAAATGACCTCCCAGCATTTTAATCGCCGTTTGTGTATCATCTATATCAAAAAGTTTTTCGATGTCACCAATAGGCATTTTTAATTTACGTAACAACATAATATGTTGGACACGTTCCACATTGCCCTCGTCATAGTAACGATAGCCATTTTCCGCACGAACACTAACCAAGACCCCCGCTTCCTCCCAGTGTCGCAAGGTGCGGTTGGAAATTCCATGCAACTTGGCAACTTCACCAATCCTAATCATTACGCTCCCCTCCTCTCTATAACCATCATAAACCATTCCGCCACGTAAAGGTCAATACCTAAATTTAATAAAATTTTTCAATATTGTTTAACAACGCACCAAAAGGCTAGGCGAAAACGCCTAACCCTAGGTGTGTTGCTATACTGAATTACTAGAAGAAGTCTTAAATTACATTACATTTTAGTGAACATATGGTGCAGAACGAGTTACACCAACTTGATGCCACGGGAACTGGGCACCCCAACGATTCACATCATCAGAAACACCAGTTACCTGCCAGCTAAGTCTGTTGTTTACAGGAACCAAATCAATTCTCCAGTTGTTCAAAATCATTGGCACATGGTAATTGATTAGATACTGTAGCTCATGGTAGTTAGCCAAGCGGAAATCTGCATCCCAAGCTTGTGGAGAATCCAAGTTTTCAAACACACGAGTTATATCTGGATGTACAAAACGTGTACGGTTAGATTGTGAATGAGGACCCCAGCGACCTGCTGGGTTCGGGTTAAAGCCAGGCACCCAAGCACCAAAGTAGATGTCAACTTCACCGTTGTCATTATCACCTTGCAACAAATCAGTCATAGAAACAAACTCTTGCATACGACCGTCAAGAAGTTGTACGTCAATACCAACGTCAGCCCAGTCTTGCATTACAACTTGGGCAATGATGTGGTTATCGCCACCCTCATTGAAAGCAAAGATTAGTGTAAACGGGTCACCAGCTTGGTTTCTTCTAAACTCTTCACCAGGCAACCATTCAAAGCCAGCTTCGTCAAGAAGTTGGTTTGCTCTGTCTGGGTCAAATGGGAAACCAGGCAAGCTAGCATCAAGATACATTGGGTGGAAAGGAGTTATAACAGAAGTTGCCGCAAAACGGAAACCACTAAAGATAGTTTCATTAATAAGGTCTTGGTCGATAGCGTAAGCCATTGCACGACGGAAGTTTACATCAGTAATTGGCTTATTTGGGTCATTTTGTGGATGCGTTACGTTTGTGCTGTTATCAAAATCGAAAAGACCAAGTCTAAAGCCAAAGAAAGTGTAGTTACCCATCAACGAACCTAGGAAAGTAATATTAGTTAGGTGGTTGTAGTATGGATATTGACTTAGTGGGAAGCCACCAAAAATTGTATCAAAGTGACCATTTGCCATAGCTTCTGGAATCATATTAGTGCTAATGATTTCTTTAGTGACGCCATCTAGCAATGGAGCACCATCAAAGAAGTCATCAAAAGCTCTCATGTGTACAGCTTCGCCAGGAACGATGTTGTATACATAGAATGGACCCCAACCGATAACATTCTGCCTCATTTGTGGAGAATCTGGCATATCAGCAACAGCTACGCCTTCAAAGTGATGACGTGGCATTGGAGTAGACCAAGCGCCGAAATGAGTGTGTGTTGGTGGCAAATCATCAAAGTAAATTCTCAAGTTCATTTTGTCCTCAGAAAGAACAAGACCAGAGATGTGGTCAGCTTCGCCCGCTCTAAACTCATGGATACCACGAACGGCTTGCACAGGTGCAGTCCAGCGGATACCAAGGGTTTGAGGATAGTCAGGATGGGCAATAACCTCATAAGCAAACACAAGGTCATCAAGAGTTAGCTGAACGCCATCGTGCCACAAAACATCATCACGAACAAGAGTGATGTCAATGTACATCCCAGCTGGGTTTACAGTGTGTCTTGCGATACCAGTGTTACCCCAAGCACGCCCTTCGTTAGAAGAGAAGATAGACCAGCTTGAACCAGAAAGTAAAGCCATGTTGGTGTCAATTGCAGTGGTACCAATAACTGTGCTTCCTAGAAGACCAGCCATTGGAGACTCAGAAGGTACACCAATACGAATGATGTTACCAGCTTCACCACGTTGCAAAATTGGGTCATTGTTACGATGCTCTTGTGGATAGAGAGCAAGGGTAGCGTTCATAGCCGCCAATG
Organism: Defluviitaleaceae bacterium; assembly: GCA_009780485.1. GTDB lineage: Bacteria > Bacillota > Clostridia > Lachnospirales > WRAX01 > WRAX01. Next base: position 7,935 of record WQZZ01000054.1, read on the forward strand.
GGTCACCCGCTGGCTCTACTGGGTCTGGGGTTGTGCCAGTTGCCGAACCATCCCCTGGTGTTTGGACAACGGTACCACCATCCGTAACTGGTGGTTCATCATCGTCATTGTTGTTATTACCACAAGCAGCAACGAAGGCCATAACACCAACCAAAGCCACTGGTAATAAAAACTTTTTAAATGCTTTCATTTTCTTTTCCTCCTTTTTTGTTGACACACCTATATTTTTGAGTGTGTCGGGTTAAAATTTATTTTTTGTTACGTGTTGCTGATAAGTAAGGTATTACACAAGGCGCTGACGGGCATCCGCCGCACGGTTTACTGCTTGGCTTACAAAGTTTACGCATAGTGCCAAAGTTAGGATAATCAAAGCTGGTGGCAACCATTGCCACATTCTGTGTTCCATAACCACAGGCACAGAGGCTAGAGCAAGCAAAGTTCCGAGGGAAGGTGTGCCAGGTGGCAGACCAAAGCCAAGGAAAGTCAAACCAATTTCCAAACCTATGTTGTTTGCCAATGTAAGAGTGAGAATTGTTGACAAAACCGCAACAAGATTTGGAATCACTTCTCTAAATATAATTACCACATTGGGCGTGCCTAAAGTTTTGCTGGCAGAAACATAATCTAATCTGCCTTGTTGCAAAGCCCTTGTACGGATTATCCTACATATGCCAATCCAACCAAGAGAACTCATCAAAAATATGAATAGGAACATTGTCCAACCAAATGCAGTTATAACGGCAATTACAAGCATTAAGAAGGGTAACATACTTAGGGTATCCACAGCCCTCATTATTAAGTTGTCCGCCCGCCCTCCATAAAAGCCTGTGAAAACACCGACTAAAACACCTACAATGGCAACCATGCCAGTAACAATAAAGGCTATTGATAAGGAATTGCGAGAGCCAAGTACAAGCATATCTATTACATCCCTACCCATATTATCAGTGCCAAGAGTAAATTCAGCGGAAGGTGCCTGGTTCTGAGTACGTAGATTTACTCTAACCGCTTCATCTGTGTCGATAAACATAGACCAAATAAAAGCCGTCAAAACAATTCCTACAAAAATCACCAAGGCAACGAAAGCAAGCTTGTCAGCCCAAATTTCTTTCCAAAGAATGTTGATGAAAGAAACCTTTCTTTTTTCAGCTCTAAGGAGCTTTTTTTCATCAGGCGTCCCCAGTTCGGGCGATAAAACCTTATCGTTTTCCATAAAAGCTCACCTCCCCTTATCTCACACGTATACGTGGGTCTATAATAGTCAACAATATATCACCAAGTAATGTACCCATAGCCGTAAGGAATGAAGTCATTAATATCAATGCGTTGGCTATAGGGAAATCCCTTGTAATCATTGAAGTTACGAACAAGTTACCAATGCCAGGGTAGCTAAATATTTGCTCAATAAATACAGAGCCAGTTAAAAGTCCTGTTATCGCAAAGCCTAAAATAGAAACAATTGGTAAAACAGAGTTTCTTAAAATATGTCTGCTGTAAACCCTACTAGCTGGCACACCTTTACTTCTTGCTGTAGTTACATAGTCACTGTTCTGGGTGTCAATAATTTCTGCACGCAGAATGTTAATTATAAACACTGTGCCGAGCAAAGCACCTGTAACGGCTGGCAAGATTAAGTGGTGCATCCTACTTGTAAAATACTCAAAAGAACCAGATGGTGCTAAAACATCCACGCTACCTCTGATTGGAAACCAACCTAGGTTAAAACCGAAGGTAAATAACATAAGTAGGGCAAGAACAACTGTGGGCATCGCCATGGCGAAGAAGGTGTAGAATACGATAGCCTTATCAACAAAGGTACCTCTCTTCCGTCCAGCGATTACCCCGAGGGGTATGGCAATGGAATACTGTAAAATCAAAGTGAACAACGCAAGTCTAAAAGTGTTGCCTAATCTTTCGCCTATTATATCTGTTACAGCACGGGCTTGGGTATGGGAGCGACCAAAGTCGCCACTACTAACAATATTCCAAATCCAACGACCGTATTGCTGAAACCATGGGTCATCCAAACCAAGTTCTGCTCGCAATTCTGCCAACATCTCAGGGGTCATATTGGGGTCTTCACCAAACGCACCCGTTAAAGCATCACCAGGCATATTGTATGCTAGAAAAAATACAAATAGCGACACAGCAGCGAGCTGGGGGATTAGTATTAACAATCGTCTAACGACGGTTTTCCACATAACTTAGCTCACTCCTCTCTATGGTAAAGCCACAAAGTGTTTGCCCTCAAGTTGCTTAAGGTCATACACCGTGCCGTCTTCTTTGTAATATTTATCACGCTGGTTGGTATACTCATCGTTAATAGCGTTGCGACGCTCAGAGTTTTCGTCACGTTTTGTCGGGTCAACATCTGGGATAGCAGCAATAAGCCTTTTGGTATAGATATGCGCTGGGTTGTCATATATATGCTCACTAGACCCAAATTCCACAAAACGAGAGTTGTGCATGATGGCGAGATTTTTGCACATATACTTAACAACACCCAAATCGTGGCTGATGAAAAGGTAGGCAAGACCAAGTTCTTCTTGAATATCCACCAAGTAGTTTAGAACCTGTGCCTGTATAGACAAATCCAATGCTGATACAGGTTCGTCTGCCACAATCAGCTTGGGCTTGAGTGCGATTGCACGTGCAAGACCAATACGCTGACGCTGACCACCAGAAAACTCGAATGGATATTTAAGTGCCACGGAAGATGCCATACCAACAATGCTTAAAAGCTCGTCAATACGCTTGCGTTCTTCGGCTGGGGTCATATTTTCAAAATTTCTTAACGGTTCTGCAATTATGTCCATTACACGCTTACGTGGGTTAAGGGACGAATAAACATCCTGAAAAATCATTTGCACGCTTTTGCGGTATGGTGAGCGGTTTTTCTTAACTTGATTGGTAATGTCCTCACCATCAAATATAATTTGCCCGCTAGTTATATGGCAAAGTCCTAAAATCGCTTTGCCCGTGGTTGTTTTTCCGCAACCACTTTCTCCTATCAATCCAAGGGTTTCGCCAGCTTCCATGGAAAACGTAACACCGTCAACGGCTTTAACGTATCTTTGAATGCGGTTTAAGATGCCCCCTCTGATTGGGTAATGCACTTTCAAATCTTTTACTTCTAAAAGTGGCATAATCCCTCTCCTCTAAAAATATTTTAGTCGTAATTTGTCAAAGTTTATACTACTTATCCTTAAATCTAAAGGTTTTGTAGCAAGAGCATAGCACATAATGGTCTTCGCCCACTTGGTGATATTCTGGGTTTTCCTCATGCTCACTTTCGTCAATCCATGGAATACGGGGTGCGAAACGGCAACCTGTTCTTTTCATGTCTTGAAGCGGAGGCACGATACCTTCGATGGCAAGAAGTTTCTCGCCTTCGGTTATCACACTTGGCATGGCATTTAACAAAGAGCGTGTATAAGGATGTTGCGGATTGTGGAAAAGCTTCTCAATTGGTGCAATTTCCACGATTTGTCCGCCATACATAACCGCTACACGGTCTGCAATTTCAGCCACAACGCCAAGGTCATGGGTTATCATAATGATGCTTGACTTCATCTCTTTTTGCAAATCACGGATAAGGTCAAGGATTTGTGCCTGTATGGTAACATCCAAAGCCGTTGTTGGTTCGTCGCAAATAAGTAATTTTGGCTTGGCAGAGATTGCAATGGCAATCATGGCACGTTGGCGCATACCACCAGATAATTCGTGGGGGTAGCTGTTGTGAGTGCGTTCTGGGTCTTTGATGCCCACTTGGGTCAAAAGTTCGATAGAACGCTCTTTACGTTCTGCCGCAGAAAAGTCGGTGTGATATACTAAAGTTTCTTCGATTTGGGCACCGATTTTCATTAGCGGGTTCAAGGAGTTTAGCGGGTCTTGGAAAATCATCCCGATTTCCTTACCTCGCACCTTGTTCATTTCCGCTTCTTTAAGGGGCAATAAATCTCTTCCATCGAAGATGATTTCACCACTTATCCTAGTGTAAAGCGGGTTATGCAACTTCATAATCGACACAGCGGTTGCGGATTTTCCGCTACCACTTTCACCTACAATAGCAAAAATCTCATCTTTGTTGATATGTAGGTTTATGCCATCCACCGCTGGATAGAATTGTCCTTGAATTCTAAAAGCCGTGGTCAGGTTTTTAATTTCCAAAAGCTTTTCCATAAAATCCCCATTTCATCTATGTTTGGTTTTGTTAATTCCAAGCTTTAATTATAAATACACAAAATCGTCAATTTGCATAACGTGACAATAGAGTAACACGACTGAAAAGAAAATGCAAGAACTTTTTTATGAAATTTTTCTAATTGTGTTACAATTCTGTTACAAGCCAATTAAAAACTTTGGGAATTAACAGCAAGGTTAAGGATGTGCAAAGGTGCGTATTAACTCGAAATACGCATGAACACCAAGCCGATAATGACCTTATTGACAAAAATCAAAAATTGTAACACTTTTTTAATGTTTGCTATGTTTCAAATCGTGTTAGGGTTTGCAGGCAACATATACCTTTGTCACCTGCAAACCCAGCCGTTATAAATGTTACAGCTTGCAAAATTCGTCCAATTTAGTTTCAATCAATTTTAGAGAGCTGACCCAGAAATCTTTTTTACGA
>WQZZ01000055.1 GCA_009780485.1 Defluviitaleaceae bacterium
AAGGGACTTGCCAACCGCTTCACGCCATTTCCGCATAATTGGGTCTGTTGGGACAACCCCGCATGAAATGTCGTTGCAAATAACAATACTATCTTTGTTATCCTCTATAAAATACTTCACTTCACCCAAGACGTCCTTATTTGTACGAATTAGCGACAAAATCCATTTATCAAATTCATAGATAATCTTTTTATCCTTGGGATATATACCATCCCCATCAGTGCAGTGTCCAACATCATCCTCGGTTAGCCCGAAGCGTTCAAGGGCATATTCAAGCTTACCTTGATAAACCCCGCCAAAAATCAAAATCATATATTCACCCACAATCCTTGTAATAAAGCCAAAGCAATAAGCCCAAACAACTCGCCTATAACCATTGAATATCCGAGCAAATCCCCAGATATACCCTCGAATGTTTTGTATACAGTTCGCATTGCAAGGGTAAATCCTAAAACCACAGCCACAGAAACCGAAAGACCAATAATTCCAGCGTATAAATATGAAAGGGTAACGGCTACAAGCCCAACCAACAAAACGAAAAACTTATGCCCTTTTCTAGTGTTCTGTGACAGCAAGCTACCGTAGTGGCTAATTGACGAATGACGTAGCAAAAATATGGATAACGCCGAGAAACATCTTGAAATTACACAAATGATTATCAGTAATGCCAAATACCGCCCGCCTTCTACCACTGAGTACATTGCCGAAAATTGCAACAAGAACAACACCACAAGCATCACAACAGCAAATGCACCAACACGTGGGTCTTTCAAAATCCGCAACCTATCTTCTAAAGGTCGTCGGGATAACAGTGCGTCGCTTGTGTCCATAAATCCGTCCAAATGTATAAAACCAGCAATGAGAAAAGGGACAACCGTTAAAATTGCCGAAACCATCATAATTGGAAGTGCGGGAGCAGTTAGTATTAGCCCTGTCACCCACCACAGGCTACCAATAATCAACCCAATCAAGGGCAAGGAAGCAACCATGATGGACGTTAACTTTTCATCCCAAATATGAAATGGCAACGGAATACCACAAAACATTCCCAGTGCCATGTAAAACCCTTTAATGTATTTCATATGGCATCCTACCTTTATGTACGATTATTTGGGTGTAAGCCACTTCAATCACCACATCACACTTTTCTGCCACCAACCTGTCGAGGGTGGAAAGGGATTTGCGATAGGCTTCCGTAAGTGGGTCAAACTGCATTGCATCGCTATAAATATAGTCCGAAACGATTACGATATTCTCCAGCCTGTCTAACACCTGCGACAATCCTGTGGCGGTACGCTCGCAGGCGTTTTCGTCATAATCACCATGTGCAGAGAACATTTCGTTTGCCAAAAGGGCAGTTATGCTGTCAAGCAGAAAAGAACCATTGCGGTTACATTTGGGTAAAATGCCCTCAATGCTTTTGGGTTGCTCTATGGTGATGAAACCCCAACCTTCTCGCTCTTGTTGATGGTTCGCTATACGCCCCAAATCCTCCCCATCCGTAGCGGTCATAGTGGCTATGTAATATAAAGGATTTGATTGCCTCCCTTGCCATTTAGCTACGTGTTGGGCATAAGTGGACTTCCCATTTTTGCATCCACCAGATATAAAAACTCTCATATTTCACCCCGATTTTGTATTTTCGGAAACAAAAACCCGCTTCATAAAAGGCACACGCCCATGAAACGGGATAATTTATCGTAAGGTAATACACGGCAAAGCCGACGGTCACACACTCACAACAACTATACCGCCCCATTCTCTGTGGGGTCGCTACAGTAACGGCATAAGCCGTTAAAATGAGGCAGGTTTTCCGACTTAGACATCATGGCAACAGTTTCCCCTTCTCGGACAAAATGCCCAATGGTTGTTCGGCAAGCGAACGTGAAACTTTGCTAGTCAATACGGCAGCAGGACTGTTTGGGATTTCCACCCAATTCCCTATTATCGTTTAGACCATGCACCCCCTAAAGAAGCAACAGGTCATACGCACCACATTTAAGCATTATTTAATTTTCTAATTCTACAACAAATTACATTATATCACGTACCCAATATGAATGTCAAATAAAATTTATACAACATCCACAACCACATGGTAGGGGCGGGCATTGCCCGTCCCAGTTCGATTTGCAGTATTGTCCGAACCAAGGCGTTAGTGCCAGCAGGATTGGGACGGGCAATGCCCGCCCCTACCACGGATGAGTGGGTGTAAAAAGTGCTTGACAAGGGTTGGATTTTGGTATATACTGGCGATAGGTGCTGGTTTTTCTGCAAAGAAAAATACGCAAGACAGGCTTATGAAATTGAACCCTCATACCTGTCTTGCGTACCCACCAGCCGAAATAAACGACCTAGGTGTAATTATACACCGCCTAGGTCTGGTTTGCAACACCAAATTCCAACCTAGGAGGTGAAACTTTATGGAAAACCAGAACACAAAAAGCAAAATCGGTCATCACAATATACTTCAAATAGGTACTTGGGCTAGTATATTCGATTTAATTACAAACCTTATTGACAACGAAAAGGAATCAAACGGTGAAAATGTTGATGACTTAAAAGAGTTATACGATTTTGCCGAGGAAATCGAAAGAAGAACCTTAGAGTTGCTTAGTTAGGAAAAGTCTAAGATAAAGTGATTTTAACGCCCTTTTTGAGAAGGGTGTTTTTATTGCAGGGACGACAACTCATCCCCTACCAAGTTTAATTTTAGGGGTACTATAACACAAATGCCAAGCCCTTGTAATACTAACTTAATTTGATATTTGGCGGAAAATGTATTATACTTATTCTCCAGTAATCTTCCTTGTGTTAGAAACCTTATAGAAATGAGGGGAGAAATGGAAGAAATTACAATTAAAGCTAGGGCAAAAATCAACCTTGCTTTGGATATAAGCGGTAAGCGTGAAGACGGGTATCACGAAATTTCTACGGTTATGCAGACCCTGTCTTTGTTCGACACTTTGGAAATTAAGAAAATTTATAAGCCTAATTATGGGGTTAAACTGGTGTCCAATGTGGGTTGGTTGCCTGTGGATGAGAAAAATTTGGTTTACAAAGTTGCTACTTACTTAAAAGAGGCTTTTGCTATTGATACGGGGGTTTTCATAAACCTAACTAAAGTCATTCCCACATCTGCTGGTCTTGGCGGTGGCAGTGCTGACTGTGCCGCAACCCTTGTGGCTATGCGGGATTTGTTCGACTTACCCCTAACCAATCAAGATTTAGAGGAGCTTGGTGCAAAATTTGGTGCTGATGTGCCGTTTTGTGTAAGCGGTGGCACGGCACATGCCACAGGTTTTGGTGAGTTATTAAAGCCTATATCCCAGCCACCTTTTGCCCATGTTTTGCTGGTGAAACCACCTACAATCGTATCCACAGAAGAGATTTTCGGCGATTTTAGCATGGACAAAATTAACCAGCGACCAGATATTGATAAAATCATAAGTTGCATAGACCAAGGCGACTTGGAAGGTATGTGCAGGGAGATGGGTAATGTGCTGGAAACGGTTACAATTCCCAAATACCCTGAGTTGGATGAGATTAAGAAAGCATTAATCAAACAAGGTGCCATGGGTGCAATGATGAGCGGTTCTGGCTCCACCATATTCGGAATTTTTAAGCGACGCACACAAATGGAGCAAGCTGCGGAGTTCATAAAATCAAGCTTTACCCATATAAACGAGATTTTTCTCACAAAATTTGAACCAAGGAGGAACTTAAAATGAAAAAATTTTTGAAAAAGTTATCTGCCGTTGCTTTAGCGGCTGTAATGACCATTGTTCCTGTGGCAAGTGTACAGGCTTCCAATTTCCATGATGTTGGTTCTGGGTTTGCCTGGGCGACAAACGCCATTGCCACCGTTAGCTCCCTAGAAATTATGATGGGCGATATGAGTGGTAATTTTAACCCCAACGGCACAATTGATATGTTTGAAGCCGCTAGGATTTTTGCCCGTATGTCTGGTTTTAACCCATCTGCCCATACGCCTGCCCAACAAAGTTATTACAACCAAGCGTTGGCAAGCCACATGGCTTTGGTGTCCACTTTGGATAATAGTTTTAACACTTGGAATTCTGCAAGAAACGCAGACATCGCCTTTTTGCTGTACAGTGGCGTGTTTTTTCCATCAGACCTTAGCAATTTTGTTGTGGTGACAGGCAACACAGAAACCCGCAGAATTATGAGCCGTGAAGAAACCGCAGTGTTTTTAGTGCGTTTTATGGGTCGCACCAACGAGGCAATGCAGACTTTTGGTGTACCTTTGTTTAACGACCATCAACTAATCACGCCAGCCGCCCGTATTTATGTTTACTATTTGCGTAGCCTTGGTATTTTGAATGGTTCTGAAGGTAATGTTCAACCACGCAGTCCAATTACCCGTGCGGCAATGTCTGTGCTTATTGTCCCAGTTTTGCACGAGGTCAATTCTACTTTGGTGGGTGGAACTGGCAATGCCAACCAAGCCCCAACAATAGAAACCGTGCAAGGTACAATCAGCAACACATTCCCAGATTTCCGTGCAATTTCTGCTTTATCAGAAAATCCATCACATAACAACCGCACTTTTACCGTTATCCCGACTGCTATCATCACTATTAACGGCGTAAATTCGACCTTTACAGCCTTACAGCCAAATATGACTTTTACAGCAATTATGTCGGCTGGCGAAATCGTTTCTATTAACGCAACCCCTGCACAAACTGCCACGACACCAGCAGAACCGCCAGCTAATAATAATGTGCCAGCTTTGGCTGATATGCGTGTGCTAGATGGTATTATTACTCGTGTAAACACCACAAACAATACCATTGGCATCGAAACCCGCATCATCAACCCACGTGGGGAAATTGTAACAGAAGTTCGTGATTATACCTTGGCTACTGGCGTAGAAATTACCCGTGCTGGCACTTCGGTTGCCCCGAACGCCATTAATGTTGGTGACTTGGTTGTGGCACGTGTACACAACAATTATGCGCACCAGCTTGTTTTGGAAGAACGTGTAACCCAAATGACTGGCACATTAGCCGAAAAGAACTTTGGTTCTAACAGCCTTTTCCCGTCAATTGTTGTGGAGGACGCCAACGGAAACACTCGTAGCTTTACGACAAATGCAAGTACCGTGGTTCAGCGTGGTAATCAGGCCAACATTGCCCCTCGCCAGTTACGTATCGGCGACCAAATCAGTCTTACCGCTGAATATGGCAGGGCAACCAACATTAATGCAAATGCCGTGGCAATTCCCCATGCTGATGTGTATATCCGTGATATTTTCATATCAGCCCGCGGACAGAGCTTTATCGTTGTTACTGACAACTTAGACGGCTCACCAGACCGCACCCATTTCCTAGTCGACAACCATGTAGACCCATTTAACCTAACTCTTGGCAGTCGTGTACGCATTTGGTTTGACAGCCATGAAATTATAGGTGTAAGCATATTACAAGGAGCGTCCGCCACTAACTTTACAGGGCATATCCAATCTTTGACCAGCACCCAAATCACCGTAAGAGATGCCCATTTCCAAAACAGAACCTTTAACATTGATGCAAATACTGTATTCTTTAACTCTGTAACTGGGCAGTCCATTAGTATGCACCACTTAACCACTGGAATGCGTGTGCAAGTTGTGTCCGCCGCTACACAAAACAATCGTGCCGTTTCTGTTACCGTTTTGATGAATTAATAAACAGATGTATGCCGTGGACACACACTGCTTGCCCTAATCAAGGGCGTGCGGTGTGTGTCCCGCTTGGCATATTGGCATATTTTGAAATGTATTAACCGCAGACAAGTGGGAACTGTCTAAGGAACAACTATTTAGATGATAACATAACTATTAAGAAGGGGTGAAACCATGGACAGGCGACAACCAAATCCTAGACCGCCACAACGGCGACCCCAACCCAGACCGCCCGTAAAGCGTACCGTTGTTAAGAAAAAACGTCTGCCAAGAGATTGGACATTGCTGATTTTTGAAGCCTTCGGACGGCTTGGCAAAATTTTCGCACAAAACCTACGCAACTTGCGTCGCTGGCGTTATTTTCGCTTGTCTATGCTGATTCTCATTCTTGCGGGGCTTGTTGGCGGTGGCGTAATTATAACAAATTCCATTACCCGCCCCAACGCCCTTTCGGTGGCGGTAAATGGTGACAGTTTGGGTATTGCCCGTTGGGACAGAGGTGTGCTTGACCCCCAATACCTAATTCACCATACCACAACCCGCCTAGAAAGCCAGTTTGGCACAACAATAACCATATCAGACGATGTGGCAATCCGTGGAGTGCGTGCAGGCAGAAACGCAGAAACCATAACTTTTGATGCCATGGTGACGACCCTAGCAGATGCCTTAGATTTTTATGTTTATGGTGCAATAATTACCGTAAACGGACAACAAGAAGCTACCCTTGGAAACATTCCCCAAGCTGAGAGCTTGCTGGCTAATATTGTGGAGCAATTCAAAGAATATGAGGGTCAAAGATACTCTTTTGTTGAAAATGTGGTTGTTGTCCCGTCGAACATTCATAAAGACGACTTAATGACCGCATCTTACGCACAAACGACCCTAACCACCCACCGTCCCGTTCAGGAAATTCACACGGTACGTCATGGGGAAAGCTTGTACAGCATCGCTCGCCGTTTCGGCATGACTTTACCCCAACTGCTGGCGGCAAACCCCAACGTTAACCCTGATGGCACAGGTCTGCGTGAAAATGATTTGCTGGTGGTAACGCCCACCATCCCTATAATTTCCGTACGCACCTATGAGCGTGTCACTACCGAAGAAATTTTGCCCTTTACCACCGAGCATCGCCCAACCCCTGCATTGTCGGTGGGACAACAACGTATCATTCAAGCAGGACGTGAAGGTATGGCGATTTCTACCGTTGATATTATCAGCGTCAACGGCATAGAAACGGAACGTACCACAGTAATCCAGCAAACAACCCAAGAACCCCTTCCAGAGATTATCGAAGTGGGCAGTGGGTAAAACATAAAACAAAAACGCCCTTCTCACAAAAGGGCGTTAAAATCGTATGTAATTACGAAACATTTTTTCTAATTAGACCTGCTTAAAATTCTTCCCTCAACATCTTCGGCAAAATCGTATAATTCTTGTAAATCCTTGACATTTTCACCACATAAGTCTTCTTCAACAGTGACAAGTCTTGAAATCAAATCGAATATTTCCGACCAAGCATCTGTTTGAATAATGCTACGATGATTAATATTGCCACTTGTGTTCTGGTTTTCCATGAAACCTCACCTCCTAGGTCAAATTTGGTGTTGCAAATTAGACCTAGATGAGTTATAATCATCCTAGGTCTCGTGTTGCATGTGACTGGTACACGTAGGGTGGGGTCGGTGGTCAAACTAACACCCGCCCTACGTGGTTTTTTATACGGCTCGGCTCATAAAGGAGAAACCAGTCACTGACACAATTATACAATATTCACTAAACCTTGTCAAGCACTTTTTTGTGGAATTAATGGTTTGGTTCGGACGATATTGCCAATCGAACTGGGACGGGCAATGCCCGCCCCTACCATTTTGTGAAGTTGTGTATAGTTGTGTTGAATTATTGTTTGTTGGCTTCGGCACGTACACGCTCTATGGCGTGACGCACGGGGGGTATGGCTAGAATTATTAGGGTTATCACCATTTCTGGGAAAATGTACGTGCCATTGTAGACCATTGAAAAGGGTAGGGGATGCCATCCATCAAAAGCGAACTGCCCGAAGAAAACCACCCCTGACACAGTGTGCATGACCCATCTGCCAATTACCGCTACCACAAAACCTATGTACAACCCATGTTTCATTTTCCAGAAAAAGCCTGACAGACCCAATGCGCCAAATGCCATGGGATAATCCAACAGCAATTGGATGGGATGTACCACAGTGGCACGCTGAACCAATTGTAACAATCCATACGCCACAGCGGATACAACACCCACCACAGGACCAAACATAAAACCAATTAAAGTTACGAAGAACATGGACATTGGGGTGACAGAGCCACCCATGCCCCCAGGCATGGTGAACAGGGTTAAGAACGATAACAAAAAGGCGACAGACATTGCAAGACCTGCATATGTCATAGACCTAATGTTTAGTTCCATTTTTTTGAACATACGTCCAACGATAATAAAGAACAGCAGAGCAGCCACTATAAATGTGATTAGTTGCCCTAAATCGCCACGCAAAAAGATTTGAAGCTCTCTCATGGTTTCTTCCATTAAAAATACCCCCTACAATAAAATAGAAGGCTAGCGGATATAACTTCCCTGCGACAGTGTTAACTGCATCAGGTTCAAAGGGTATAATCTCAGCCTTTGAACTTCCAAAAGCACCCCTAGCCATTTTTGATTTAGATATAGTATATATTAAGTTGCTTTCTTTGTCAACATTTTTTGGTTAAATTTTGAAAGGGCATTTATAGGCAAACACAAAAGACCCTCGGTTGCGAAGGTCTTTTGTGTTTGTACGCCTGTTATATGCCGTCAAGCTCCATGACAAAATTAGTACCCCAGACATTGAGAAACCTATCACCTTGGTCATTGATGCCAAAAGAGATGGGGTCAAATCCAAAAAACCATCTTCCTTCGTAGTAGGTCAAAGGCATTTCTATCAAACCAAGAACAATATGCCCCATAGCTATTGTTGCCAAGCCATCTTCATTAACACCAATCCCGAAATGACTTAATGTAAATACTTCACCTATTATTTCAGGAACAAAATGATAGTCACCAACCCATTGCTTAAAATCTTCTGTGGCTAAATACCCAGCGGACATATCAGCCATGGCTTCAAGTGCAAGTGAAATCAGGTCGTCTATAACTCCAGCATCGTCACGTGGAATATCAATATTTTTTTCTGTAACTGCTGCATCTAAGATTGCAGAGGCCAAAGATGTTGTTATGGCAGCTCCTGTTACCGAATTGGTTGTCACAAACACACCAAGACCGCTTTCTGGTGATAAAATCATTTCAGTGTGGTAATGTGTAAGTGTCCCACCATGACCCACGGTTTGTATGCCAGCGGTTATGGCTGAAGCCATCTTCAAAAATCCAAGCCCATAAGCTTCAAGAAAAATATCTGTATCCACATGGTCTGTGTGGCTTTGCATCATATATGCAATTGTTTCTTGTTCAAGCAATCTGTTACCACCTATTGTACCATCACCTAATAAGGTGTGCATAAAACGTGCCATGTCATGTGCATTGGAAAACATGCTTCCTGCTGGTAGGTCGGAAGCGAGTATGGTAAAGTCATCTTGTTGCCCTGCCATAAGATATGACATGGCAATATTAGTCATATCTTCTGAAAGTACAAAGGAGCTTCTTTCCATGCCGAGTGGTGCAAAAATATTCTCTTGGGTTAGCAATACAAAGCCTTCAAAATAATTGGTGTAACCAGACATTCTTGCCGCTATTATTCCTAAAAGGGCCCACCCCATGTTAGAGTATTCATACATGGTGCCTTCTTCAAAACTCATCTCACTTAAAGATAGAAATTCCAACAATCCACCATTCATCAAACCTTGGTAATAATAACCAGTTATAGACATGTTACCTCTTGCAAACTCACTTGGTACACCAGATGTGTTGCTTAGCAACATTCTAGTTGTTACATTATCGGAATTTCCACCAAAACGAAAGCTTGGAAGCATAGAAAATTCTGGCAAATAAGTTACAATTAGTTCATCTAAATCAATTACGCCTTGTTCTACCAATTGCATAATTGCTATAGCCGTAAATGGCTTTGACGTTGAACCTATTTGAAACAGCGTATATTCATCAGCCACCAAACCATTAACGCTATCGGCGTATCCGAAGCCTTGTGTCCAGCTAAATCCACTTTCGGCATCCACAAAGGCGATTGATGCACCTGTTACGCCAAATTCTGCCATCATTTCAAGGGCAAGTTGGGTTGCAAGCTCTATGGTCTGGTCAAACGGCTTGGCTTGCTCTCCACGTATCATGGCAAGGTCGTCGGCGGATATAAATGTGCGACCATCTACCAGCAATATAGGTGTAGACAATTCTATTTCAACACCATTACGTTGTGCAACTGTTTCACCTGGGGTAAATACCCAATTATTGCCGTCATATGAAATTGTTACACTGCCATTGACCCAGTCCACCACGGCATTGGCTTCTTCAAATGTCTGACGCAAAGGTAAATTCGCTTCCCCAAATGCCAAAACCCCGACAGACATAGTCATCAAAGCTGATAAAACGATTGATATTGCGGTTTTAATAAATCTTTTCATTTTTAGTTACCCCTTTGTTTGAATTTATGAAATTCATATACTATCACGTTCGACTTAATTTGTCAAGAATCTTTTACCCATTTTTGTTCTTGCCTGAAATTTATCGCATAAAATATCGGCATTAATATTGACAAATTAGAAAAAATAGTGTATCATAATCGTCACATAAACTGTCCGTGTTTTTATAGGATTAGTTTTTTAGCGGATTTGGTCTTGAGGCGGAGCAATCCACTACAATATTACCAAATATTTTTTAGGGAGATGAGTAAATGAGTCAAGAGAGTAACGTTGTAGAATTGAAGATTGCAGACAAATTCGCAAATCTTAAAAAGAACTTATCTAAACATTTGAGTGATAACCTAGATGATAAGGTTAAATGTTTTGTTTCTGTTGGATATAAGGACAGACGGGCTGTGGTTTATGCGGGGGTGGGTAACACCTTGGACACCGCTTTTAAGTCCGCACAAGACCGTGCATTAAAATATATCAAAACGCAGGAAAGCGAACCGCCTTGGTTAAAGGCTGATATTGTTGTGATGGAAAAAAAGTTGTCCATGGAGGATTTTTTGTCCCTTGCACGTTGGACAAAAAAGTTTTATTTTAAGTATGGAATTGCTTTTGACAGTATGTACAACAATGCTTTTTTACAACAAGAAGTTAATGGTGCAGCCCTTATAAAATACGGTATGGCAGAAAAAAGAAATGAAAATCCTAGTAGCGAAATTGCCGACCTAATTGGTCTTTCGCGTGAAACTGATTCTGGGCGGGTTGATGCACGTATAAATTTTAACAATATCAACACATATGTTAAAAACGTAAGGGGCGAACACGCCCTTTTGGAAGCAGGCAAAATAAATGATGTTATTATTTTCGATACAAGGGGTTATTTCTACGAAGAAAATAGTCTTCTCGAAATGGAAACGGATGAGCTTGCTACCCATAGAAGAAAAATTGAAAGCCTAGATGCAAGTTTGATGAGGGATTTGCTTACAAAAATGTCCCAATATTTGGCTAGTACTGTGCAGGAAAGCGGTAAATTTATTTACGGATATTTTAGTTGCTATAACAAAGAAATTTCCACATACAATGTGGTACGCCACGCTCTTGGAACATATTCCATGTGCGAAAGTTATTTGGTTACCAAAGATGAGGCATTGGTTACGCCAATTAGAACTTCCTTGCAATATCTAGTAGAAAGATTTACCTACGATGTGGAAGATTTGACCTTTGTTGTGGAATTTGAAAGCAATGAAGAAATCAAACTGGGTGCTTTAGGTGTTGTTGTATTGGCGATTGCTAAATATTTAGAAGTTTTCAGCGAAGAAACTGAAAAATATATGCCAATTATGCAACGCATTGGTAATGCCATGCTTTATATGCAAAACCCAGCCACTGGTCAATTTACCCATGTGCTTGGACATCCAGACCTAGAAGTTATAGAAATGTTTAGAATTGTTTATTATTCTGGTGAGGCTGCCTTTGCACTTATGAGGATTTACGCATACGACAAAGACGAAAAGTGGTTAAAAGCTGTCCACAAAGCCTTCAAATACTTTATCAAACATAACTATTGGAAAAACTACGACCATTGGCTTGCATATGCGGTAAACGAACTAACCGCCATCGAGCCTGATACAGATTATTTTGAGTTTGGTTTGAAAAATGCCTTTTCCAACCTCGATTTTATAGAACAGCGTATTACCACATGGGCAACCTTCTTAGAAATGCTTACCGCATCCAACACCATGATAAAGAATATTCATGCCAGCGGTAAAAGTGATTTGATGGAAAAGTATGACGAAGATAGGTTCCAAGATGTTATGAAAATTAGGGCGGAAAGGCTGATGAATGGCGTGTTCTTCCCAGAGTTTGCCATGTACTTTAAGTCGCCAGAAACCATTTTGTACGGCTCTTTTATTCGCCATCATACCTTCCGTGTACGTAATGATGACGTTGCCCACCACATTTTTGGTTATGTATATTTCCTAACAGATATTTTGGAGGTATAATGTCGGTTGGTTTTTTAAGTTATTATGGAAACAGTGGGCATGGACCAA
>WQZZ01000056.1 GCA_009780485.1 Defluviitaleaceae bacterium
AGGTATAAAGAAACAACTATAATAATCGACCCTGTGCCAAAAGGCACATTACGGAAAGCCACTATAACAACCATAGCGATATAGTAAATGGTGTAGATTATCAACCCGATGTTTATCACTTTTTGGTTCTTCATTTCCATTTCTCCTTTTCATGTCACATAATTTTTGCCCGAATAGCAGGCTTTTCCGCCAACCTTGCCGTCACAATCTCCTCCACCTTTTCATATTTGAACATTTGCTCATAAACCAAGGCACTGTTAATTGTGTAGAACAAGTCCCCTGCTTTTTCTAACAAATGAGGGGTGTTGTTGGCAATGGTTTTGGAGGTTGTTTTCACACTACCGCTACCCCTTGTTTCTGCAAAGAAGTACTCAATCTCCTCGCCATAAAAATGGGGGGCGTGGGCAAGCCATATTCCAAAAGCCACATAGGTCATCGGGGTTTGGGTGAATTCCCCATCGCCCGCTGTGCGATAATTGAGGGTAACGGCATGTTCTCCACGGCTACGGTGCATAAAAGTTGTATTCCTATCTATATACGCAGAAATTATCTGTTTGTCTTTTATTTCTTTGAAAATCGGAAAAATAATATTTGCTTCCCCAGCAAGTGTAATGGCAGATACGAGTACTTCCTTAGATTTCGGGCGGTTTATGCCACCACGAATATAGATATGTGCCAAGGCAAAAAGCAACATAGCTGGGCTATCATCCCCCGCAAAGCCTTCCATCACTTGGATTGTGGTAGATTCTGGTATTAGCCCCCCCGTAACAATTTCATAACAAATGTACATAACAAAATCTTGCAAAAGTTCATTTTTGGGGGCTTGTTTGGCAAGTTCAACAAAAACGGACTGCACGCCTTTGCTACAATCACGGGTAAGCATTGCGGTATCCAAAATTTTAACGAACAACTCCACCTCAAAAACGTCTAGGTTTGATAAGGTTTTCGCAAGCTCTATCCATGCGGGAAGCGGGGCAACATAGTGGTTAAGCACCATACCCATCAACATTTCGTCATGCCAGCCCCTTATCAGCATATCTGCCGACGTTGATGCCACGCCCTTTTTGTTTGTAATTTTATCTATGTGGGGTGATATTCGTTTTAAGGCTGTAAATAAGGTTTTATCAGGAATGTCCTCTCCCCAACCAGCCAGCAAATTAGCTGCTAAGTCGTGGTTGTCGGTGTGCAAGTATGCAGTAAGCATTTGTTCCAAATACTTCCTGTTGACGGAGTTATTATCTAATCCCTTGAAATATTCCACAGCCCGCACAAAATCGCCCTCTTTGGCATAATGGCCGCCAAGAGTGGCATTTATCATCCGCAGGAAGCCACGGTCAACACCCGAACCTGCACTTTTTACCACTTTATCAAAAATTGTGGTGGCTTCTAGGGTCAATTGTTCTGCTTTAATATGGTGGTCGGCAAGGAAAATCAACATTTCTAAGGGCTGGTGATGCTGTTTGTAAAACCATTGATACATCTCAAACCCTGCATTTTGCACAAGTTTTGTTAGACTGTGTTTGCCATCAATAATATTCCGTAAACTTTCGTCAAAGCAGGTAATTCTCACATTTGGCGACCACAAATTGACACGCACACGCCCGTCTTTTAGGGCATGTAACTCCTCTTGACGCTTAAAATCTTCCTGCACCAAGATTTTCTTGGCACGGGGGTCGTCAACCACCACATCGTAGGCAAAAAGTAGACTTTTGATAATTTCTTCAGCGAGGGAAATGTATTTTCGCTCCACAGGTAGTCGAACCCCTGCAATTCGGGCATCCACCATAAATTTATATAGGCTATAGTAATATTTACCATATAGATGTTGCTCAAGGCTTCGGCAAGCAAATGCCCAAATATCTCCGCCAATTTGCTCCATTATCTCATCATGTCTGCCAGCCAAAACCCCTTGCACCACTAAATGATACACAAAAGGGCGTATATCATCGGGAATTTCCGTCTCCTGTTTGATATACTGGGCGAGGGCATAACCACTGATTTCCTCGTTTTCGTTTCTGTGGGCTGAACGTAATAAAAAGTCATAAAGCTGGGGAAAATGAAGCTGACGAGCCTCTGCCTCACGATAATAGGTAAATGCGGTGTCTGATAAGTCGTTATCAATCATGCGTGCGGTTACGATAATATGCAGTGTCCAATTAGCAGGATGATACCCATGCAGAGCTTCCGCAACTTTTGGACGACGGCGTAGCAGGCTTTCCGCCAGCATTTCATTTTTTATGATTATGTTGTCAATGAAGCAACCACTGTTTAATGCCCATAAAATCAAGGGTAATAGCAATTCGGCTTCTGCATTAGAGGGTTTGGCTTCTCCAAATGCTCGGGCAAGGCACACAAAGAACAGCGGGCTGTTTTCCCCGTTTTTATAGGCTTTATGAAGATACCTAAAGGCGGTTTCGTGTTCGCCCATTATCAAATTTAGGTTAGCAAGAAGCAATCTGGCATCATCAACCCCCAATTGCTGGTGATAATCTGACAAAGCCCGATATTGCTTGGTTGCTGCCCGCTCCTTGCCCTTTGCCAAGGCATGAAAGCAAGTAAAGTAGAGATAGTGGGCATAATAGGCTGGTTCATGGCTTTTCATGGCATTTCTGCGAGACTTCATTGATGCCAACAATTCTTCTAGCAAGTCAAAATTTTCCATCTCACTGGCAATAAAGCAACGGGCAAAGTCGAGACCCAAGTCCGCCGAAAAATCTGCTGTTTGCAACACAAAATTCGCCTTGTGAAGCAAATCCTTCTGACCCGAAATGCCATAACCCATATAATAGGTCAAAGCCATGGCGAGGGTGGATTTTGCGTCCTTTCGGCGATTATAAATCCGCTCAAAACGGAGAATTTTGCCTATAGCCCGATTAGCCATTTTCTAACCTCCCCATAGGGTCAACGGCAAACGCCGTCCATAACTTTTACCAGAATCAATCGCAACAACGTGAATGTGGCTTTCTGCGTACATTTGTCGCCTTAACGCAAAACTCGCCGCCTTAATGCTTCCATACTTTACTTCAAACTCAATTTCAGCCGTACGCCCTATAAAATAACGCCTTGCATCAAATTTTACAAAAGGTTCGCAAGCAATGTCAATCATCAAATCTTGCCCTGTGTTGTTGGTTATCAAAAGCTTGCCTTTATCATCAAAGAAAAAAGTTTCCTTGTCCAAACGGGCATCAAAGGCAGCGGCAGATGTGCTATGAATGTGGATTTTATGGTCTTGGTCGCCCTCCACGAGCACAACGGCAGTGTCACGACCTTCGCTTTCTGTCGGCAAAATCATATAGTGGATTTCTGCCCCATTTTCCGCATCGAAATCGGTCGCTGTCACCTTGTTTTTTGATAGCTTGAACCAATTTTCTCCAGCAACCACACGCAAGTCGGCTTCCGCATAACCCCATGTAGTTTTGCGTAAAACAATAGAACCTGTAACTGTGTCCTCCCACATTCCAATAGAATGGGCTAAATTCGTGGTTTCTGGTACAATTTTCGCCTTATACTTCTTACCATTAAACACCAAAAAATTGTCCACAGCCCGCTCCTTATTGGGGTCTGAGGCAAAACGCTCATAAATATCCATATTTGGGTAATTCATCCCCATCAACCACGCCATAAAATCGTGTCGGGTAAAAAGCTGGCGGGCAGCAATGGGCTGGGTTTTTACATAAGCAGTAAAATCATCCAAATCCGCCAAAATCAAATCATCTTTGGTAAGCACATCGGGCGGGTTGACCGTTATATGAAAGTCCACAACAATTTCACCGCCATTAGTGGTTATCACCGCAGAAGTGCCAATTTCCCCTGACAAACCTATCAAATCCAAGGTATACTCTACTGTGGTTTTGTTGCCCGAAAAACTTTCAGGCGAAAACGTAATAAAATCAGCCATTGAAGCGATTGTACCGACCAATTCCCCATCGGTTTGATTTTCAATTTCCAGCGTGCCGTAAATAATGCCAGCCCCTTTGTGGCGTACGTTTGTGGGGCTGACCGCCAATCGTGGGATAGGAAACTGCTCCAACAAGGCAAGGCGTTTACTCATCCCCCTCACCACCTTTCAAAAGCTCTGTCAAAATGCGGGTCTGCTGTCGGTTTTGTTCGGTCAGTTGGGCAAAAATCTCTTTCACATCCGCCAATTGCTCCGCATTTGCAGATTTTGCCATAGCAAGATTTTCGCCTATACTATCCGCAATTTGGCTATTTGCCGTCGACATATGATAAGCCACAATTTTGCCCATGGCATCCCCCATCTGTGCCGTCATGCCCTTTAATGAGGCTTCGTAGGTGGCAACTGAAACTTCCAAAACCTTCTGATTTTCACGGACGGTTTGTAAGTTCTGCTCTAGCACCTCGCTGGATTTACTAGTATGCTCAATCCGCTCTGCCATGGCTTCGGCAACGACCCCTAAGGTCTTGATTTGGTTGGCAGCCTCCCCCACCCCATCATGCCTTGTGATGGCGTTCAGCGTGGCTTCTACACTGTCCGTCATTGTTGCCACATTGGATTTGATGGCATTGGTAAATTCGCCGTTAATTTTAGTCAAAATATCGCTATACATAGCGGATTGACGTGCCAAAAATTCTTTTAAGTCAGCCCCCAAAGTGTAGACTGCTCCTGCCGTGTCCTGCGGGAAAAACTTGCCGACATCTTTTGCCAAAACCTGTGACAACACAGTTGTATAGCGGTCTCTGGCAGTTTCTACATCAAAAATTACCCCAATTATCCGCATAACAACAAATGCCCCAGCTAAAAACAAGGCGACCTCTAACCTATGGCTGGTAACAGCAACCGCCACAAGAATTGACAATGGCACAAAAGCCGTATCTAAGCCCTTTATCAACCGCCCAAGACTGTTAAAGTTAAAAAACAACAACCTGTTGGTATGAACCGATAACTGTGCAAGCCTTAAACTGTCGACTTTCGCCCCAGCCCCCGCCATTGCAGAATACTCCTTGGCAACACGCCCAAAAGCCCCATTAGGCAACTTTTCAATATCCACTTTACTTTTTAGGTTTTTTGCCCCCATATGAGCCAGTCCAACCGCCGCTTGATAGCTAATAGTCAGCACAATCCGCAAAACTACCACAAGCAAAACAAACCCAGCAAGCCCGCCCACTAGGATTTGTTGATTAATTTCCATCTGAAAAAACAAATTAAAAAAGTCCATAACCTAATTATAGTCTAAGCCCCGAAATAAATCAACTTGAAATTTAATTTTATTACAACCAAAAAACGCCCTCTATGCAAGGGCGTTAAATAGTTGGTCGAATTTGGTTAGTAACACAAAGTTACCCCTAACCTTTAGCTGACCCATCATAAATGCCTTTTGGGCGGTGATTTTTTTGTGAAGCACTTCCTCCCAGACCTTGGCATCGGCAATAACAACAATATCATTTTTCTCCGCTTCCCATTCGTAAAAGAAGCATTCTTGGTTGGTTATGGTGATATGCCCTGTAAACCCACCCATCCCTGTGATATTTAGCTGGATAATGGTGTCCAAGTCCTTTGCTAGTTGGGTGTTAAAATGATGTGGTAAAGCGGCGGTTAGCTGTTTGACGCTACGTTCTGCCGTAAAACCTGTGTTTGCAGGCGTTGTAATGGAATGTGGTTGCTTTTGCTCCACAATCGCATCATTGTCACTTACATACTTCTTCGCAAACATAGCAGAAATTTTACTAATATCTTTTTGCTGTTCTCCGCTCATATTGTCCAAGTTGTGTTTTTTGTACAAATCACCAACGCTCATGGTTGGTAAACGCCGTGCCTCTTTCTGTTGCGTTTGCGATGGCATATCCCAATCAGACGCAATATCGGTAGGGGCGGGCATTGTCCACCCCAAATCTGCTTGCACATTCACCGCTGGTAAATTCACAGGCGACAGCACATACTTGCGGTTCTGGCGCAAAATCCTATAAAAATCCTCCGACTGACGCTCTATAAGTTCAATAACATCTTTCTGCACAACAGCAGCAACAGAAACATTTAGCCCAATACGCACCACGTCAAAACCACCCAGTTGCAACACGCCACCAGCCATAATCTCCAAAGCTGGTCTCTCTCCACCATTCTCCGAAACAGCAAGCAAAAGACAAGGCTTGCCCTTAAAGTTACTCCTATAGCTATTATTGTTAAAATATTCTAAAAAAGCTAGAGCGGTAGCACAGGGTGAGCCAAAAAGTGCGGAAAAAGCAAAAATTACCCCATCTGCAGACTTTATGCCCTCCATAATATCATGGACACGGGTCGTATCCGAACCATCGTAAATGCCCACGCCAAGGGTATCTAGGTTAAAAACTTGCACAGTTTCCCCAGTTTCTGTTAATGTGTCACAAACAAGTTTGGTGGCAACATTTAGCCCAAAATCCGTTGCAGACGGGGCAATTATGGCGGCAATTTTCATTTTCAGCACCTCGTGAGAAAAAATAAATTCTACTTGCTAATATTTCCAGAATATTATATCATTAAGCATTAGGGTTGTCAAGAAAACTTGAATGGGGCGATAAAAATGAAAATAGTTTTAACGGGTGGCGGGACGGCGGGTCATGTTGTGCCTAATTTAGCATTAATCCCAGGCTTGCAAACCGCTGGTTTTGAAATTAGCTATATCGGCGGACGGGATGGGATGGAAAAAGGCTTGGTAGAAGCCGAAAAAATCCCGTATTACGGCATTTCGTCTGGCAAGTTGCGTAGATATTTAAGTCTTAAAAATTTGACAGATGCCGCACGTGTGATAAAAGGCATGGCTGACGCACGGAAAGTCCTAAAGAAAATAAAGCCAGATGTGGTTTTTTCTAAGGGTGGTTTCGTGACTGTACCTGTGGTTTTCGCTGCCAAATCCCTTAAAATCCCTGTGGTTATCCACGAATCTGACATTACGATAGGGCTTGCTAACAAACTTGCCATGCCCCACGCCAAGAAAATTTGCTGTGTTTTCCTAGAAACAATGGCGGGATTGCCCACAAACAAAGCGGTTCACACAGGCACACCTTTACGTCAGCAAATTTTTGGTGGCTCTGTAGCAAAAGCGACCCAAATGTGTAATTTTGCCAAGGATTTGCCGATTATCATGGTGATGGGTGGCAGTAGCGGGTCGGTGGCAATAAACACAATTTTACGTCAGACCCTGCCACAACTGGCAGATTTTAATATCATCCACATCTGTGGTAAGGGTAACGCCGACAAATCACTAGAAAGTGGCAAATATCGCCAATTTGAATATGTCAGCGTAGGAATGGGCGACCTTTACGCCACAAGCCAGTTGGTGGTTTCCCGTGCTGGCTCCAATTCATTAGCGGAATTACTGGCTCTACACAAGCCCAACATCCTAATTCCTCTACCAAAACACGCCAGCCGTGGCGACCAAATTCTAAACGCCAAGAGTTTTGAGAAACAAGGATTTTCTGTTGTCTTAGACGAAGATGAGCTAACCCCCGATAAACTAGCAGAAGCCATCAAAGACACGCATAACCGCCGAAGCCATTTCAAGGGCATAATGTCAAACATCAACAACGGCGACGGAACGGAGGAAATTATCAAAATTATAAAATCCGTAATAAACCAATAACACAAAACCCGCAGGTACCATCCTGCGGGTTTTGTGTTATTAATCATCAATAATTCCCTTCTGCGATTATTGCCAACACCGTTTGCAGTGCATCCATACCTTCACGGTTGAAGTGATGAGGGACTGTTCCATATTCCCAAGGGCGACCGCAGGCACTGATTATATAAAGAGGGTCGTAACGCACCATGAAGCCCGTATTTGGCAAGGTGAAGTGATGGGACGGAAAAGAACACATATACACCGCCATGCCACCCGTAGTATCACCTACCAAAGTTGCAAAACCTGTTTGATAGAAAAAAGCAGCAATATGTTGGGCGGCCGAAAAATTGTTTATGTCAGTTAGTAACCAAATTTTCGGGTCAAAGGATACACGCCTATCAAGATTAGGTTGGACAACGGCTGTTCTGGGCATGTACATATCCATCCGCTGTAAATCTTCAATAACAGCTTCGGAAAGGACACTGTGTCCAAATATTTCCTCTAAATCTAAATCATAAATCGGCACTCTGTCAAACCTACCTGGTATCGTCAGCATGTATCTTGTATTTTCGTGTCCCTGCATATAAAAGTGATGAAATGTTGTTTCTAGGGGTTCGTCAATAAAAGGTGTTACAAGCAACTCCTTGAAAGGGTCTATCCAGCCACCTGTGTGACCTCTTAAATCTATGATAAGGTGTCCAAACTCTTCTATCTCACTAAAAAAGTTGTCTACAATGTCTATGCGTACAGGATGAGCGACAGTAAGATTATCCATATGAGGTAATCTTATATATGCCACATACCCATCTATGGGTATGTTAGTGATTATACGGTTATTAGTGAAACCTCTATCTTCCCTCGCCACAGATATATTTTCTTCTCGCCATATAGTTCCTCTTAATTGATGAGATAAATGGTTGTAAATCCTACCTGTACGTGTCCTTGTGTTAAAATACAAGCTAGGGAAGTCCTCTCTTAATGCACTGTAAGAAACCAATCGCAAATGCCCCACAGGCCATGCGTGGCGAAAAAACTCGCTTCTTAACATATCGTAGAAGCCCAAATAATCCCATTCGACATCCTTGCCAAAAAAACTTTCCCTAAGTTCCGTTGCTAGCTTCAACATATCCACACCATTACGCCTGTAGATGATACCAAAAGAAGGGAAATTTTCCTCTAGGGTTCTGATTAAAAAATCAAAGTCATAAAGAAAATCTTCCTGAGACAAGCCAAGTATAGGTGTAAATCCAGATTCTTCAAAGGTAACATTTCTCGTTTCGTGGGTAGTCATTTGGGTCTCTGGTTGTTGTGTAATCTCTCGGGCATACTCATTGGTACTTTGAATACCAATCATAAACACAGGTAAAAGCAGTGTAACAGTTATCAATAAATAAGCGACGGTCGAAATTACTAATTTCTTTTTGGTTTTTTTCACACATAAACCTCCCACAAGCACCAACAACAACCGACCCGATGGGGCGGTTGTTGTTGTATCCAGTTGTAGAACAATGAGACTTTCTAATCTTGTCCTGCTAGGTGGTCGCTACCGCCGCCACCGCCTCCACCGCCGCCTGGTCTGCCTCCGCCGCCTCCACCATCACAAACCTGGTCAGTATGATTCGGTGCAATATCCACATACCCAGCCACAGCAACAGCACTTGCAGAAACAACTAGCGTAAGAGCTAGCAATGAAGAAATAATCTTCTTTTTCATTTTCTTTTCCTCCTTTAGGAATAATTTGTTTTGGTGGCAAAGCCACCTTGTTTATGTATTCAATTTTTCTTACACTCATATCTTACCATGTCACGACAAAAATCTCCACGGCATTTTGTGCAAATAATTTAATAATTTTTCCGCACAAAATGCCGTGGACTTTGTTTGGTGGGTGTGGTATAATTATAAATTGGGTTCAAAATCATGACAAAGGGAGGTCTTTCCATGAAGAAAATCAAGAAGTTTATTTCTGCATCATTTTTGGTGGCGGTAACGGTTATGTTGCTTTTAATACCCAGTTACCACACAACCCACGCCTCATCGTATGAACCAACAGAACCATTCCACTACAAAGAAAATGAAGGCACTGACGATTAACTAATGTGGAAAACCTATAATGCCAAATTCTTCCTTAGCTTCACTTTTAATTAAGTTTGCCGTCTTATCATTTTGGTGGGTGAGGGCTGTGTAATATGCCCTAACCAGAAGTGGTTTGTACATTTCTTCTTCCTCTCCCAATAGGTACATTCCACTTGCTTTGTTAAGAGTAAGCTGTGGTAAAAACCTGTAGTTGGCATACTTCAAACTTGCTTTTATACCCTCATCACAAGCCCATAACGAATCTTTTATTTTATCTGCCTTTCCATAAAAATTAGACAGGTTAAAGAAAAGCAAAGGAAAGAAAAACATCTTGTCGTCCTCCGATGTTCGAAAGTTTTCCCTGTTTTCTATAAGGGTTTTTGTTATGTATATAGCCTTGTCAAAATCTTTCATCTTCCCACTCAACACCGCTATGATTATCAAAATACGTATCTCTTGATAGGTTAGGCGATATTCTGCCAACTTACTTTCATCAAAATTAGGCTTGGACATCTTTAGCACCTTGTAAAATCCCGCAAGCTTGTCTTCATCAGATAGTGCATCATCTAACCGCAACTTTGTCCACACAATGGTCTGTTTTATAAAGCCCTTTTCTGACACAGGGCTTTTTTCTAATTTTTCCAACAACTCCCCAGCTTCATTGAGTTTGTCATCCCGCAAACTTCTTCTTAGTTGTCTATAAAGCAAGTAACCATCATAGTCATCCGAATCTAGGTAAAGCATCCAGAAGTCATCACTTGGTTCGCCCTTAAGTTCCAGAATTTTCATTAAAAGCCATATATCCGCCTTCACTTTCCCCCTCTCAATTCGTGAAAGTTGGTCTTCAGACAAAAATACAAGTTCAGCCAATTCTGCTTGGTTTAGACCAAGCTCTTGTCGTACTTTTTTGATAATTCTTCCATCATAATCCATGCAAACACCCCCCTTACTCCTTGATATACCCCTCATCCAAAAACTTTTTATGGATAATCCCAGCGGCATGGTTTGCATGGTCTTTGTTAATCAACACACTGACACGGATTTCGGAGGTGGAAACGCTGTCTATGTTGATGCCAGCGTCAAAAAGAACTTCAAACATCAGGCTGGGGATGCCAGGGTTTGCAGATGCACCTTTGGACACAACAGACACCTTTGCCGTGTCGGTGTCGCTGGTTATTTGGGTGTAAGAAAGTTTGTGGGCATTGTCAGAAATGGCTTTTTTGGCATCTGCCATACGGTCGCTTTCAACGATGAAGCTAATGTCTTTTGTGCCGTTTCCGTGTTTGGTTTGGTAAACAAAGTCAATGGCTATGTTTGCGTCATTCATTGCATTAAAAATTTTGAACCACACACCTGGCATGTCTTGTATGCCAGAAACAGAAATGCGGGCAATGTTTGTGTTTGCCACAACTCCACTTATTGAAATTCCTTCCATTTCATCACCCTCCTTGATTAATGTACCTGCAAGCTCTTTGTGGCTGTGTTTGACCCATAGTGGCACTTGATATTTCTTCGCAAGCCCAACGGAGCGTTTTTCTAACACTTTTGCTCCCATGCTTGCAAGCTCCATCATTTCGCTGTAGCTGATTTCGGACAACTTGACTGCATCTGGCACAATGCGAGGGTCAGCGGAATAGACCCCATCAACATCGGTATAAATTTGGCAGGCATCGGCTTTAAGGGCTGCGGCAAGGGCGACGGCAGTGGTGTCTGACCCTCCACGCCCAAGGGTTGTAATGTCACCATAACAAGTTATGCCTTGAAAGCCCGCCACAATAACAATATTACCTTTTGATAATTCTTTTTCCAAACGCCCTGTATCAATATCTTGAATACGTGCGGATTGATGGTCGGCAGATGTGGCAATACCCGCCTGCCATCCCGTTAGGGATATGGCGGGATAACCCAATCGCTGTAAAATCAACGCCATTAGAGCAATTGAGTGTTGTTCGCCTGTTGAAAGTAGCATATCACGTTCTCTTTTGTCGCCTTCGGGGTTCACTTGGTTTGCGATTTCCGTTAAATTATCTGTCGTTTTACCCTGTGCAGACAAAACAACAACCAAAGAAGCACCACTTTCCTTAGTTTTTATAATACGCTTAGCGATATTTTCCATTAATTCTAAATTAGCAACTGAAGAACCACCATATTTTTGAACAATCAACATTTTAATTTCCCCCTAAAACTTCGGCAATGGTACGTAGGTATCATTACGGATTATATCAGCTTAATAAGCACAAGTCAAACATTCAATACACTATTTACAAAAAAATGACGGGGTGGTATAATAAAAAACAATATGGAAAA
>WQZZ01000057.1 GCA_009780485.1 Defluviitaleaceae bacterium
AAGGAAACCGCTAACCAAAAGCGTAAGTGGGCAGATGACCTAGATGACACAAAAACAGGTCACGGGAACGCACGTCACGTTATCGGCGAAAAAGTCCGAAAGATAAATAAGCGTGTAAAAAATTTGGAGAGAAGGCAAAATGTTGCCATCGAAGAAAAGTCTGGCTTACTAAAAAATATCGAACAAGCTGATGACCTTAAAATATTTCCATTGAAATACCATACCAACAATCTGGTAAGTTTGCGTGATATTTCTATATCTTTCGACGATAAAAATGTTTGTTTGGGCGTAAACTTCACCATAGAACAGGGAGACCGCATTGCCTTGCAGGGTAAAAATGGCTCTGGCAAAACCAGCATCATCAAAATGATTTGTGGTGAAGATGTGCCGTATACTGGCGATATTCACAGGGGCAGTCAGCTAAAAATTTCTTATGTGTCCCAAGACACTAGTCGACTATCGGGAAGTTTAAGTGATTATGCAGAAGATAACAACTTGGATGAAAGCCTATTTAAGGCGGTTTTGCGTCAACTAGATTTTTCCCGTGTACAGTTTGACAAAGATATGTCGGATTTTAGTGGAGGTCAAAAGAAAAAGGTGTTGTTAGCACACAGTCTGTGTCAACCAGCCCACCTCCTAATATGGGACGAACCCCTTAATTTTATTGATGTGCTATCACGCATACAAATTGAAGGCTTGTTGCTGAAATACCAGCCAACAATCCTATTTGTGGAACACGATAAAGTTTTTACTGACAAAATCGCCACTAAGACGGTTTATTTGGCTTAACATACCGCTCTTTTTCGCTAAAAATACAGCCACAGTATTTTTGCATATAAAGCCCCATTTCTCGGGCTTTCGCTAACCCTGCACGAAAGCTTTCACGAAAATCCTCTACGATAAATTTTAACCCATGTTCTTCTGACAAAGAGTTGCCCAGTTTACAAATTGTATCAAAATTTTGATAAGGACTAGCCAACAAGGTAGTGGAAAATGCTGAATATCCTTCTGCTCGTGCTTTTTTGGCGGTAAATTCGAGCCTATTTTTATAGCATGACTGGCATCTAGCAGAAGGGTTTGCGAGGGTGGTTTCAACAAAACCTTCTAAACCATACTCATCCACCATAACCAACTTGCAATTTTTATTTTTGGCAAAAGTTTCCAAAGCTTGTTTGCGATTGCGATATTCTGTATAGGGGTGTATGTTGTGGTTATACCACAAAAAATCATAATTATAACCTGCACCATCCAGCCCATCTGTATAGACCACAGCACATGGTCCACAACATGTATGTAATAAAATTCTCATCTATATGTCACCTCCTAAAAATAATTTTACAATCTTTTCAGAAAAATGTCAAGAAGGTGTTAAGTTGTTGGTGAGACGTGCCGAAGTAAATATAATGATATATACATGGACTGTTTTGTGATGCTTTTGTAAGTTCGCAAACGGCCGACGGTCTGTCGTATAAATTCCAAATTTTCTTTGCGTTCTTTTTTCGCAATTGACAAATAATAATCCTATGGATGTAGGGAGGAAAAGTTATGTTTACCAACCAAATGAGAATGTCTGGCTTCTCTGGTCTTGATGTAGCAGACATGGTTACACAGATGATGCGTGCGGAATCTTTCCGTCTTAATCGCTTTACCCAACAACGTCAAATTTTGACTTGGCAACAAGAATCCATTCGTAGCGTAGCCAATAACGTAATGTCTTTTAGAAATAATTTTACACGTGTTGATGCACTTACTGGTCCAACTGGCATAAACAACCCCGCTAATTTTAGGGGGTTCACCGCCAACATCACCAATATAGGTGGTGGCAACACAAATGGTATCAATATCACGACAACCCCTAATGCAGCATCGGGCAACCACACTATAAGTGTCACGCAAGAGGCACGTAGTGATGCCTTTAGAGGTCAAAGACACGAAGGTAGTGTAACATCAAACCAAGTTAGCTTTAGCTCTTTCATTAGGTCTGATGGTTCTGGTGGATTTACAAACACTGGAAATTTTGGTGTTAATATAAATGGTACAGTCCGCCAGATTAACTTGGACTTGCGTGCCGCTGCTAATGCTGGTGGTGGTAATGCAGATGCCATACAAGCATTAGACAACATACAAACACTTCAAGCCAATATTACAAACGCACGCAATGAATTAAGTGCCATTGCTGGAACAGGAAGTGGTCAAACTGGTTTTACTCTAGCCCAAATGACGGCGGAAGGGTTTGACGTAGACAGCATAACCGATAATGCACTACGTCTACAAGTCACAGGTCACCTAGCAACCATTAATACCGCAAACTCAGACATTGCGGATTATGAGAATGATTTGCAAAACAACGAAGATTTTACGCAAGCCCTTGCGTCACAGATAGAGACTCAACTGGCTGGCTTTGGCCCAAATGCAAGCGGCACTGGCAATAGAGCGACGGTTAGTTTTGAAGATGGTAGCTTGGTAATTTCAGGAACAGTAGGAAATACAGTTAACATTCAAGCTGGTGTAGGTGCTAGTGGTGTAAGCCTTGGTGCTATGGGCTTTGATAGAAACACAACAAACTTTAATGTAAACCAAAGTCTAGGCGAATTTATGGGTCTACAACGCTATAATAATGCCGATGGTAGTTTTTCGCACTGGCTTAACTCCTCAGGACAAGTGGCAACTCCTGCTGAAACCACTTTTAATTTCTCTATACAGCAAGGTGGTCACACTGTAAACTTCTCCTTCGACGTTTATGCAAACGAGAATTTGACCATACAACAAGTGATGACCCAAGTGAATAATAATTCCGAACTTAATGTTCGCATGGCTTTTGACCAGATTAATGGTTCATTTACCATGGAAAGTACTCAAACAGGTGCTGCCAATGCAATTGAGAGCATTACAGATACCAGCGGTGTTCTGTCTGCTATGTTTAACCCTGCTAGTGCTGGTACGCCAGGTGCTGGTTTTGCCAGCCGTGGAGACCTTCAAGTCTATACAACCCGAGCAGCTAGGGACGCTATCGTAACGGTGAATGGTAGCACAACATCTCAAGCCAACAACAACTTTACCATAGACGGCATGAACATTACCATAAACGCTGGTGCTGTTGGGCAAGAGTTTAATGTAAATATGCAAGGTGACACAAATGCAACCCGCCAAATGATTATGGATTTCGTTGAAGCTTACAACAATATCGTTCGTGAAATCCAAGACCTTTCCAACACTCCAAGACCTCGTCAACAAGGTGGTCGTGGGCATTTTATGCCACTTACCGACGAACAGCGTAGTGCTATGTCTGAAAGGGAAATCGAGCAATGGGAAGAACAAGCCCGTACTGGTATTCTACACAGAGACCAGGATTTGCGTGCCTTACTAAACGATATGCGTAACGAAATGTCACGTGTTATAGAGTTAGAAGGTGGCGGAACATTCTCTCTTGCTGATATGGGTATTCGCCTTTCCCCGAACGCAGCTGATGGTGGTATTCTAACTGTGAACGAGAGTGCATTAAACAATGCCTTGCAAAATAACATGGATGCCGTTGTTGCTATGTTTACTGGCGAAGGAGCTTCTGGCGTAAGAGGTTCTGGTGCGACTGGTGCCATTGGAAATATGGGCATTTCAGCACGCCTTGATGCCGCCTTGAACAGGCATGTTAATGGTTTTGGAACTGGTAGTGGTCTACTTGAGCAAAGAGCGGGTAGAGAAAACACACCAAGTGACAGAAATAACGCAATTCACCATAGAATAGCCGAGCAAGATAGACGTATAGAAACTATGATGCGCTTCTTAGAAAGGCGTGAGAATCAATTGTTTGCACAATTTTCTCGCATGGAGCAGGCTATGATGCAGGCAAACTCTCAAATGGGCTTCCTAGACCAATTTATATGGGGCGGTATGTAATGCAAGAATACTTAGAGTTAATGGAGCAAAAAAGCAATATCCTTGAACACGTGCTTGAAATGACGAGAAAGCAAGTTTTCACAGGTAAACAGGGCGTTGCCGAAGAAGAGGTAGAGGCATTTATCGACCTTTATGGGCGACGTGAAAAGATATTTGAAAGAGCAATGCGGCTAGATTCCAATATAAAGTCAATGGAGATTTCATCTTCCCCCAGTGGGGAAGATGAAATCAAACTTGCTAACCTTATCAATAAACACGAAGAAATGGCAAAAGAAATTTTGGCTTTAGACGAGGCTAACATAAAAATGTACGAAACCTTAAAAAGCCATCTTGCCAGCGACCTTAAGGGCGTCACACAAACTAGAAACCTTAACGAAGGTTATATGGACCATTTTGAAACATCTGGATATTATTTTGACAAAAAGAATTAAAGGAGGTACTAAAACATGGATGTTAATAACAATAACCAAATTTCAGCAACTGCAGCGGCCACTGCCAGAACCGCACCATCACCAGCGACAAGACCTGCGGAAGGCAATAATAGGCCAACCAACACAAATTCTTCACAGGCACCATCTACCAGATATGATGCACCCTCCCCTTCTTTGGAGGTTGCACAGGCAGCTTTAACCCGTGAAGCACCAAGCAGAGTGCTTGATTCTCGTATTCGTGAAGAGGATGTTAATGACCAAATGTTGGATAATGCCATTGCAGAAGCCAACAAAGCCATACCTAACAATGCTTTCAGTTTATCCTATGGTGTGCATGAACCCACAAACCGAATTACTGTAAGTATTTACAGCCCCGACACAGGCGAGCTTATCCGTGAGCTTCCACCAGAATCACGCTTGGACACCTACGCTAGGATTTCTGAATTCGTTGGGCTGCTGTTTGATAAAAACGCTTAGTAAGTCATTAGTATAATAATCAGGAGGCTTTTATACATGAACAACCCTTATGACACCTATAAAAACAACAGCGTGTTTACCGCAACCAAGGAAGAACTGACCGCCATGCTCTATGATGGTGCTGTTAGATTCTGCAATCAAGCCATTATCGCCTTGGAGAATAAGGATATGGAAAAAGCCAACGAAATGATAAAGCGAACGCAGGCAATTATCCAAGAGTTCCGTTTAACTCTGGATAAAAAGTATGAGATTTCTGCTCAATTAGACAATCTCTACGAATACATGTTGCACCGCTTGATTCAAGCAAACATCAAAAAGGACTTAGCTATTTTGACGACAGTGCGTGATGACATCAAAGAAATGCGTGACACTTGGAAAGAAGCCATTAAATTAAGTCGCATAAACAGTACATCTGGGACAAAGGTTTTGAACAGTTAATATCATATAAAACCCCGCCACTTTCTAAGTGTCGGGGTTTTATATGAAGTAATTAATGTAAATAAATTCTTTTATCAGCCCAACTACAACCCATACAGGTGCGTAATCTAAACGGATAACCCCATGGACATTAAAGCGGGCTTCGCTATAGTCCCATGGACAAATTTTGACTGCCTTCATAGAAATACCCATGGTGTATTCGATTAAAAATATGGTAATGGCATAAACCAGACCACGAATAAGCCACGGAAAAGGCTGCATTATGTGGATTAAAGGCGTCATAAACGCTGTAGAACCATAAATAAAAAACATCCAAATGGAGGTTTTTGAAGTGGCTTTAAGGTCTTTGTTTATCAAAGAACCCATGCCAGTCCAAAAAACCTCCATAATTAAGCCTGCCGCACCAAAGAGAAAAAATTTTAGTATCATAGGCATATTGTTGCCGACATCTGCAACAAATATTATAGAATTTTGTTAAAAACATCCTAAGCTAAAGTTTTGTCTATTTGTTCGTTTATGCCTGGCACATATTCTATGCCACAGGTGTTACAGCCCCCGCATTTGGGGGCAGTTTTGACAAAAATCGCACCAGCAGTTGGTGCAGTGTCCTCGTCTTCTTGTTTTGGCACTTCTTGCGTTTCGACAGGTGCATTTGCGGGTGCATTCTCCTCTGCTGGTTTTGCATCTGGTTCGCACTCATCTACTGGAATTTCTTTATCCTTCTTCTTCCAGAAAGCAGTGGCTTCTTGAGTGTTGGTTGTACCTATTCCCAGCGCATATGCAGTGTTCCCCACTACAAAACAAGCACAAACCGCACAAGCAATTGCGGCGATAAGTTTCTTTTTCATAATAAATCCTCCTTTTTGAAATTATGTTGATGCTATAGTTTTCGTATAGGAGGATAAAAAATGCAAGGTAATTAATGTAACGGAATTCTAAAAACTTTAACACCTTCAGGAAGATGCTGCGCTACCCCTTCGATTAGCACGGTTAGATAATCGGGATATGGTAAAATTGCAGCAGTTTCTAGTAACAAATTGACAAAACGATATTCAAAATATGTGCCACCATAATCCATGACTTCAGCGGACAAGTTAAGGGTCAAAACACCATCTTCTAGCCAGATAGCCAATATTTCTACGTTTTGGGGTACAAAATCTTGACCACTGCTAAAAAGATAGGAAAACACAATCCAAGCCAAAATATAGGATAAAGCAATTTTCATAAAGTCACCTCATGATTATTATCCCATATTTTTCCAAATTGTTCAACCTGCAAAACAATCCAAAAAGGGCGACAATCCGTCGCCCTTTAACATGGTTAGTCAAGCTCAATCAACTTAGCCAACTCTCTAATCGTGTTTTTAGAAATTTTCTTGCCTTTGTACTCTACCAAATCATTCATTTCACCCGTGAAAATGTCGGATGGCTCGTACTTTTTCAAAACAATTTTGTCGTCATCCACAAAAATCTCCATTGGGTCACGAACGTCGATATGTAGAGTTTTTCTTAATTCGATGGGCAAAACCACACGGCCAAGCTCATCCACCTTTCTAACAATTCCTGTCGATTTCATGTTGTTTCCTCCTTTGTGGTATTCTTAATAATGTACTTCTTAGTGAAGTAAACCGATTATAACAATATTTTTATAAACTGTCAAGGAATGTAAAACAAAATCATAAATTGACATATACAGGAAATATTTTTGTAATATTTTGGATGTTATAGGTAGAATTATACAAGTGCAAATTGTATAAAATGGCTTGTTTAAGGGCTTTTTGCATCTTTTGGGTAGGCGTGAGGAAATAAGCTTAAGTTAAAGGAGAAGCATGAGGTTCACCCTGTATTAAGGAGCGATTACGACACTATCGCTTAAAATAAAAACAAAACCAGCCAAATTACTGACTGGTTTTGTTTTTATCAAATTGTTAGTTCACATTCCAAACCGCAGTAACCGTATTATCCCAATTAATCCTATGTCCATAAAAGTTCCAAGGAGAAGTCCAACCAGGACTTACGAAATACCATCCAGCAAAAGTGTATCCTTCTCTAGTTGGGTCTGCTGGTCTAACTACTAATTCACCTTGTTGTACTTGTTGTGCAGGAACATAACTTCCGCCAGCAGTGTCAAATGTGACTGTGAAAGTTGGGATGGCTTCCCAAGTTGCGGTTATTGTGTTATCCCAGTTAATTCTATGTCCATAGAAGTTCCAAGGAGAAGTCCAATCTGGGCTGATGAAATACCAACCAGTGAATGTATATCCTTCTTTGGTTGGGTCTTCTGGTCTAACTACTAATTCACCTTGACGTACTTGTTGTGCAGGGATATAGCTTCCGCCAGCGGTGTCAAATGCAACTGTGAAGTATACATACGGCACAGGAATTATATCACCAGCAACTGTGTCAATAAAGATTTGACGTTGTGTTGGGTTGCCAAGGATTTCTGCGAAGAAGTCAAAGCTTATTTGGGCTTCGTCTTCAAATAGGGTGCGGGTAACGCCTGGACCTTGGGCAAACCAGCCTTCGGTTCTGTCGTTTTCAAATCCGCCACTGTAAACATGGGCTTCATAAGCTGTGTTTATGGTATACCAGTCGAGGTAGTCACCTTCTTCTAAGGTGATGGTTAGGATGCTATGGCTCCAAGCTGTTCCGTTATGCCAGCCACCGCCAGTGAGTGGGGAGCGGGCGAAGAAGGTTAGGGTTATTGGCTCTTGTTGTGTTGGCTCATACTCAGCAAATGTGAATGGTGTTGGTAAGGAGCGGTTAGAAGCACCCCAAGTTACAGAGTTCCACATTCCTAGTATATTAGGTACGATTGATACGCCTTCTCCATCCGAAACAAGGAGATGGATGTCAGTAGGCTCAATAATTTCATCTGCTTCAATTTCTAACACAAAGCTGAAAGTGCCATCTGGATTCACAGATATGTCATCACTTTCCCCATCAACTCTTAGCCATGTTTGGCTAAAGTCGAAAGTGCCAGTGTTTTCAGGGATAAGGGCGATTGAACCCGTAAAGGCTGTCATGCCAGTTACGTCATGCTTGATAGCCATTTCGTGACCAAAGCTGTTAATGCTACCTGTGATGTTGATGAATTGGTCATCTGCTTCAAAAACAAATACCTCCTCATCAAATTCAATTGTTGGTCTGTCAGTTGTTACGACGAAGGTCTTTGGTACAATCAAGTCCTCTCCACCTGGGTTTGCAACGTGCATAAACAATGTGTAAACACCCTGAGAAAGCACATAACCATTAGAAGCTTGCCATTGTGGCTGACCTGTAATATTCCATAGTTCGCCGCCAATGATTGGGCGTAGTAGGTTGCCAGAGAACACATTAGAACCAGGTGCAACACCAGCAAATTGGGTATGGAAGATAACAGAACTGTCACCGAATTCTGAACCATATGGTCCTACATAGAAGCGGACATCTCTTGGGGTGTCTGTGCTGTCTGCAAAACCAAAGGTAACAGGAGAGTAGTTAGAGCGGGCAGTCATTATGAAAATGCCTGGGTTTGTTAAGAAACCACCAGGGAATTCTCTTGGGTCGTCAAATCCTGGTGTGTTTGGTGATACAAAACCAGAGATAACTGGACGCCAGATACCCGTGCCAGCCAGAGGGGTAAGCACTGCTTCTTCTGACGCTTCTTTAACATCAAAGTATGCACCGAAAATCATAAAAATTTCGTCGCCATTGCCGTTTGTAAAGGTAATGTGACCTTGTGCAAAACCTCTGTTTGCCGCAATGCCGTTATGGGTTAAGTAAATTTCATATTGGTTTTGACCGAGAGAAACCATGTTGTAACCTACGCTATTAACGGTGTGTTGCAAGCGTGGACCCCAGTTGCCAGTCCATCCGCCAGTGACTGGGTTGCGAAGTTCTTGGGTTGGCATTTGCCATTCAAGACCAGCGAAAGTCCATACGCCATTGCCGTGGATGGTAATTGGGAGGGTTGCTGTTTTACCTTCTTCGTCGCCTTCATATATGGAAATGCGACCAAAGGACAAAGATGCCATTGTGTGGTCTGCAAAAACTCTCATATGATTTGGAACGGTTTGGTAAGTAATATCATCCATTTCTACGCCAAGCCCAAAGGGGACTGGGTGGACGGTGGTGGCAAATGCAGTTGTGTTAAGAGCTGCAAGTGGGTCAATGAAACCAGCACCAACTTGGTTAACGCTGTATTGTCCAGTGTAATCCGCTAGAGGGCGGGAGGATTGCATTAGCCTTGCCTGCATTTCTACCGCACGGGTTTCTGGACGGGACGAGTATGCAAGCGGAGCGTCAAAATGCTCTAACATCAACGCAACAATACCAGCAACGGCTGGGCCTGCCATGGAAGTGCCTCCAATTGCATTATAGGAGCGACCATCCATTTGGGTTGGGTGGGAAATTGTCCAAGTAGAAACAATGCTTGCACCTGGTGCTGTAACACTTGGGAAAACGTGCATTATGGCGTTGCTGGAATCTCCAGCACTTACAGGGCCTAATGGACCAATGCTGGATGATGCGGTTTTAATGTCGGGTGAAGGGATAAATGTAAGCTGACCGAAATCAAGTACACCTAAAACAGGAGTGACATTAGCTACAGGAATTGGAGTGCCAGCATCAGCACCAAAGGCGATACCCCCTTCATTTGCCCTTACGGAGAAAGCGGGGATTATCTGACCTGCGTTGTTAAGCACTGTACCAGTAATGTGATTGTTGTCGGCTGTGTTATTGATGACGATAAGTGCATAAGCACCCAAGTCGATTGCCATGTCTATCATGGTTACAAATTCGCCACCACCACGGTTGATAACGGCAACTTTTCCAGACAAATCTTCGATGTAATTTGTATTTAGCAGATTTCTAACATTTGTCAAAAATGCTGGATAAGCTGGGTTTGTGCGACCGCCAGCTGGAAGTTCTATTCTGTTAAACCAAACATAATCCATGTCACGACCAAGTACAGCTTGGGTGTCGACAGAAAAGGCTGGTGTGCCGATTAGGTTAATGTCGGTTGGGATTTGATTTACCGTAGCACCCTCAAGGACTTGGCGGTATCTGTTAGCACCTTGACCAGAAGCCACGCTAATGCCCAAAGAAGCAGTAGAAGCGCCACCACCAAGGGAGAACCAACCGCCATTACCAGGTACATTATTAGCACCAGCACCGCCCATGCCGTCATTACCTGTAGCATTGGTAGAGACCATGCCCGCAAGTGCAGCCACATTGGTTGCAAATGTAAACGCATACCATGGATGGTTGCTGTTGCCCACATAACCCCAAGAGTTGTTAATTACGTCAAGACCTAAGGAGTAGGCATATTCGATAGCACGCAATGGGGATGATGGAACGCCACCACCACCAGGCTCTGCCGTAAGTATTCTAAAGCTGTATAGCTGGATGCCGGGTGCCATACCAAGAGCAATACCAGCTACGTGCGTGCCGTGGGTTGAATGGGTTGGACCATGTATCATTTCCATACCACTGGTGCTAGGACCAACACCACGACCACTTACGGGGGCAGTCATAAAGTTACCGCCACCCAAAGACCAGTATTGACCGCTTTCGTCACGGACAAAACCAGCACCGTTTGCAACAGGTCTAAGCATATGCCAGAAAGCTGGATGGCGATAGTCGATACCAGTATCAATAATACCAACCCTTATGCCAGCGCCTGTAAGACCCATTTCTTCGTTGATGTAATCAAGTTCAAAGCGATTTCTCGCCCCTTGGTTAAATTCTGGATGCCATATGTAATTATTTTCTTGGAAATCGGTAGGAACGACCAAAACGCCATTTTCCACCGCATTAAGTAGGTTATTGGTATGATACCATTCGTTGGTTGATGCAGTTTCTACACCAAGTTCAAAAGTGCCATTAGCCATAGCTTCTAATTCCATCAAGGTATATGGAACCATGGCGGGTGTAACAGCGAAAACTTCTGGAAGGCTTGCAATAAGTTCTACCATACCAGATGGAACATTCATAAACACGCCATTAAACAGCATATGGTGTTCGCTTATAATCTCGATGCCACCAGTGGAGCTTGCTGGCATGGGGATTGCACCAAGCTGATTTAAGAAATTGGAATGACCCTCCAAGGCATCGGGTACAAACAACATATCTGCGTCTTGCCCAGAACCGAAAGGCATAATTCCAGTTACATTTGCTTCTGCAACAAGACGCTGGGCAACTGCTGGTAGGGTTCTAAACTGAACAACAATCTCAACCATTTCATTGGGATTGGCGGGCAGTTCGTAAAAACCTTCAAAGCCAAATACGCCAACGGCTTCTTGCTCTAATGTAAATGTCAATAAATCCAAATGTTCGATGGGCATTACACCGTCAAGTGACATCAAATCGCTTTGAAGTAGGAAACCTTCCTCGGCGGGGGCAAGCTGAAAATACTGGGCATCTTCTGCGTTTTGCAGAATTGGAGAGGCAACAATGGGTTGCACCAATGTGGTCATAACCATCACCATTGCCAGTAACAATGCGGTAAATCTCATTTTCTTTTTTGACACGCTCTCGTCCTCCTTAAAATTTTTGAATTTACTATAC
>WQZZ01000058.1 GCA_009780485.1 Defluviitaleaceae bacterium
AACAGTTGCAGATACAGTAGAAACATGGAAGCCATCCGCTTCCGCAGTGTCTAACACCACAAAATCAAGAACCTCACCTTGTCGCAGGGTTATTACCAAATCTATCGGGAAAAGTTGTTGCATATTGGCTGACATCATCATAGTTGCGGCAAGGGTGTTGCCAGCAACAAGATTGTCCATAAACGCCGTAACGACCATCCCACTGGGGTCAACCGGCATTTCAGCACCAAAATTATAATGCGGGTCATACACGCAAGCCATCAAGGGCAAAGCCATACCTACTGTTAATGCCATCAGTGCAACAGTTTTTCTAAAAAACTTCTTCATAATTCCACTTCTCCTTTTGTGATTTACTTGCTATATAGGTTAGACGTACAAATATCAATTTCGTTACAAAAATTCTTAAAAAATATTTATATACATAAAAGCTTTAGTTATTCGATGTGCCAACTTTGGACATTCCAAAAAATGCTATTACTAGAAGTGTGAAAATCTCCACTTAAATGTCTAGCAGTAAATAAAACTTGGTTTCGGAATGCAATTCCTATAATCGGCAAGTTTTCCGAAAAATAATGCTGAATGTCTGTAGCGGAACTGGCAAGAACTTGCTGGTTTGCAGCTCGATTTGATTGGTGGAGTAGATTTGACAAATAATTGGAGTTATATCCCATTATAAAATCCATCGTGGGATGATTAGAGAGGGTTGTCGTACCTACCACTAGGTCAAAATTGCCATTGTTTAGGCGGGTCTGAAATTGGTTTGATGGCAGGATGTGCAATTCCACATAAGCCCCTTCGTCCAACAACCCCCTTGCTAACAACTGGGCGACGTTAACACTTGTTGCGTTTTCTTCGTTGACAATAATATCTAAAGTTAGACGCATGGGAGGAAGAGCTGGGGAAGCTTGCCGTTGCAAAAACCCATCATCACCCAACACAAAACCTGCGTGTGCAAAAGTTGTGTATGCTGGCTGTTCGATATTTACCGACAACCAAGAAAGCGGGTTAAGGGGTGCAAAAGCACGTTCAGCCCCATGATAATAACGAGCCAAAAGACCATCCCAGTCCAAAACACTGGCAATGGCTACACGCACATCCCTTTCCGCAAAAATGGTGCGGTTATGGTTAAAGCCAATAAAATCAAAATCCCTGCTAGCTATTATTCCCCCTTCGTTTTTGCCCGTAGCACGAAACCTGCCCCAATCTGTAGCGTTAGCTGACAAAACATCAACCACACCCCCTTCAAAAGCATGGGCTACATCGCTCATATCCCGTAGAACATGGGCTGTAACACCGTTAATCAGCGGTCTGCCCCCAGGGGCATTGGTATTGGGGATTAGTTCCAAACGACTGGCGAGGATATAATCATAAAAACGAAATGACCCATTGCCCACAGGGTGCATATTTCGGGGGTGTGTCAAATTTGTCATAGACACAGGTTGATAATATTCTCGTGGTATTATAGGGAAATCCAATAGATACTTCATTTGCCACATGGGGTAACGTAGATTTATGTGAAGGGAGTGAATATCTACCGCATTGTGGCTGACGATATATGCCACATTGGGGCGGTAAACCGCCGTGGCTGGTGATTGGTGACGCAACACGTCAATTGTAAATGCTATATCTGCGGAGGTTATGGGCGTTCCGTCCTCCCAAAAAATATTTTGGTGAAGGGTTATCGTTAAGCTTTGTCCACTAGGGGCAAAAACAATACTTTCGATTATCGCAGGATTTGCAACTGGTTGCAAACTCTCGTCAAATATGACAATTGGCTCAAAAATTAAGCGTAAAACCTGTGCTAAGTATGGGTCGCTGTTTAGCAAGGGGTTTAGGGTACGTGGCAAAGGCATGGCAATGTTTAGGTGGTTGTCAAAAGTTGGGATAATATCAACATCGGATTCTTGCTCTTGGTTATGGGTTTCGTCAGGCTGGTCGTCACCGTCATTGGCTACAAAAGTTGCGAAATCAGGGTCTAATTGGGCAAGCTCAGGACTTTCACCCCCGCAAGCCGAAAGCACCAGTAACAAAACAGCCAACAACAAAAACTTCATCATAAAATCACCTTAGCAAAGTCCATGATTTGGGCATTTAAGTCCTCCAAGTCACCATTGTTATGAATAATATAGTCACAGTGGTTAGCAAGTTCGCTGTCACTCATTTGGCTATTAATCCTTGCCAATGCCGCTTCGAAAGTTATTCCGTCACGCTTCATAATTCGCTCCATACGCACCTCTCGTGGTGCAAACACGCCAACAACAACATTACACATATTATGAACACCCGCCTCTACCAGCAAAGGGGCATCAATCACAATAATCCGATTGGAGCTAATGGCAAGAGCTTCCAATGTTCGCTGGATAACATATTTATGGACAATTTTGGTTAACACCGCCAACTTTTCACCATCGTTAAAAACAATGCGACCCAGGGCTTTTCGGTCAATTTCCCCTTTGGCGTCCAGCACTTCATTGCCAAAATGCCCCCAAATTTCATCATAAGCCGCTGTTTTACCTCGTAAAATAACCTCATGGCTCATATCATCTGCATCTAAAATTTGGGCGTTCATTTCCACCAAGGCACGGCAAACTTCGCCCTTCCCTGCCCCGCTTCCGCCTGTCACCCCAATTATAATTCTATTTAGACTCATACCAATTCCTCCCCGTGTTCACATCAATCGCTAATGTGACTGATAATCGGACGGCTTGCTCCATTTCATCCTTTAGGATGGCGGTTACAGCGTCCACTTCCCCTTCTGCTGCTTCAATCAACAATTCATCATGCACCTGCAAAATCAAGCAAGATTTCAAACCTTCCGCTTGCAAACGATTATAAACTTTCACCATTGCAATTTTAATAATATCTGCCGCTGAACCTTGGACAGGCATATTCATTGCGGCACGCTCCCCAAAACCACGTGTGACAAAGTTACCACTTGATAACTCTGGTATCAAGCGACGGCGACCCCATAGGGTTTCGGCATAACCTTCTAGCTTAGCACGACGAACAGCGTAATCCATAAACTTTTTCACCTTAGGATACCTCTGGAAGTAATTGTTAATGAACCCATCAGCTTCTTTAACAGACACACCGATGTCTTCCGCCAAACTAAATGCCGAGATACCATATACAATACCGAAATTTATGGCTTTTGCATAACTTCTGGTTTGGTCATCCACATCTTCCAAAGGAATTTGGAAGGCACGGGCGGCAGTAATTCGGTGAATGTCTTGGTTTTGGGCAAAGGCTTCCAGAAAGGTTTCATCCCCAGACAGTTCCGCCAAAATTCGCAATTCAATTTGACTATAATCCGCATCAACCAAAACAAAACCAGGGCTTGCCACAAATGCACGACGCAATTCCCGCCCTAAATCTGTACGTACTGGTATATTTTGTAAATTTGGTTCAGCAGAAGACAGTCGTCCAGTTGAAGTCAATGCCTGATTAAAAGTTGTGTGTATTT
The DNA here is from genome assembly GCA_009780485.1 of Defluviitaleaceae bacterium. Lineage (GTDB taxonomy): Bacteria > Bacillota > Clostridia > Lachnospirales > WRAX01 > WRAX01. The sequence goes on from WQZZ01000058.1 coordinate 3,464, forward strand.
TGCCAGTTGTTGGATTTATTGCAGATAACAGTCCGTCCACGTAGGTTGACCGTAATTTGGCAAAGCTACGATATTCCAGTATCTTTTCGGCAATGGGTTGGGTCTTTGCTAGCTTTTGTAAAACATCTACATTGGTGGAATATCCTGTTTTGGTCTTTTTGCCACCCTTCAGCCCCATATCTTCAAAAAGCACCTTAGCAAGCTGTTTTGGGGAATTTATATTAAATTCTTGCCCTGCAAGGACATAAATTTCAGCGGTTAAGCGGTCAATTTCCACGGTCAATTTCGCACCGTATTCGGTTATAAATTGGCGGTCGATAGCAACACCGTGGTTCTCCATGTCTGCCAAAACGCTCAAAAGTGGCATTTCCACGTCTTGTAGTAGCTTGTCCATGCCACTTTCCATCAAACGCCCTTTCATAACGGGCAACGCTCGACAAATGGCAGAAACATTGGCAAATGCCGTCTGTGCCAAGCTTTCCATGGTCTCTTGGGGCGCATCTAACAAACTTAATTGCCCATCATTCTTTTCAGGTAAATCCAGAGTTTCCCCCAAATATTGCAGGGACAAATCTGCAACGCCGTCCCCATCTTTAAGATTACCCAGCAAGTATCCTCCCAAGAGCAGGTCAAAATCTAAATTCTTAATGTTCATGCCCAATTGACGTAACTGGCGAATGTCTTTTTTAACATCAAAGCCAACTTTGGGGGCATCACACTCAAAAAATCTTGCAAAATCAAGTCCGTCAGAAGCAAATGCCACCAATTCGCCTTTGGCTACCCCTAGCCCTAAAATCTGCTCACCTTCCCATAAAATGTGAAATGCTATAGGTTCATCTGACCTCACAAAATCCATAAATTCTTGCTGACTTTGCAAAATTTTACCAGACAATGTTTGACTGGCACTAGTGGTCGCTCCACTAAATTTATCCCCGAACTTTTTCATTACGCTTTTGAGTTCCAGTCTTTTAAGTTCCTCAAAAGCTGTTTCTGTAAACATATCCCCGAGCATAAGTGCATCTGGGGCAACGCCCACGTCTGCATTTATAACAATCGTTGCCAACTCTTTGGAAAGTATTGCTAAATCTGCAAATTCCCGCAAGTTTTCTGCCGCTTTTTTTGGCTTTATGGCACCGATGTCGGCAGTAACAGCTTCGATTGCAGCCTCGATATTTTTATATTCTTGTATGATTTTTAACGCAGTTTTCTCACCAATGCTGGCAACCCCAGGAATATTGTCAGAAGCATCCCCCATCAAGGCTTTCATGTCAATATATTCTTTGGGAGTAATTCCCATTTGTGCTTCAAAGTCAGTCGCAAAATAATCCTCAGTGGTGGTTTGACCTCCTCGGGTTCTGGGTATACGAATTTTTATGCGGTGGGTTGCGACCTGTAATAAATCCCTGTCACCTGTTACGATGGTGGTTATAAAGCCCGCTTCCTGTGCTTTTGTTGCCAATGTCCCCATAACATCGTCCGCCTCGAAACCTTCCAACGACACAATTGGAATATTCATCATTTCAAGTAAACCCTTCAAAATAGGGATTTGGGCTTTTAACTCATTAGGAAACGGTTTGCGGGTCGCCTTATACTCTGCAAATTTTTGGTGGCGAAAAGTCGGGGCAGGTAGGTCGAAAACAACCGCACCCAAGTCAGGTGACTCCTCCTCCAACAACTTGAAATATATGTTAAGAAAGCCTAAAATAGCGTTCGTTGGCACACCATCTTTATTACTCATGGGTGGCAGAGCGTAAAAAGCCCGATTTATAAGGGACATACCGTCCAACAGCATCAATTTTTTCATTATTTTTCTCCGTTCCTAATTTCTACACTTAATTTTAGCACACGATAAAGATAAAGTCAATCGGTCTTTCGACCAAACAAAAATCCACTAAAATAAATTTCCCTTGCACAAATTTTACGAATATGTTACACTTAATCTATACAAAAGAAAATCTTTCAAGAGGTGATAGTATCAAGGGTTTTTACGAAATTTTTAACCTTGCACGGAACAAGGAAAATGCTACCGTTGCCGTTGCCGTTGCTGGCGCTCCATATGTAATGGAAGCTGCCAACGAAGCCACAAAGCTTGGAATTGCCAAAATGATTTTGGTAGGGGATGAGTCGAAGATTGGGCAAATTGCCCACGAAAAAGGCATTGATTTGTCTCTTTTTGAAGTTGTCAACGAACCCGACCCAGTAATGGCGTGCAAAACCGCCGTTTCTCTAGTTTCCAGCGGAAAAGTCAGCTCACTTATGAAGGGTGATATTGACACTTCCACGGTTATGCGTGCCGCTTTGGACAAAGAAACAGGCTTACGTACAGGCAAGAAACTAAGTCATATGGCAGCCTTTGAAACTGAGGGCTATCACAAAATGCTTTTTGCCACCGACTGTGCCATCAATATCGCACCTGATTTTGACACGAAGGTGGACATTATCGAAAATGCCGTTGCTGCCTTGCAAAATTTGGGCATCAACAAACCGAAAGTGGCTTTGATGGCAGCCAAAGAAACAGTAGACGACAAAATGCCCGTTACCCAAGAATGGGCGAAAATTGTAGAGCTTCACAAATCTGGCGAGAGGATGCAGGGTTGCATTGTGGACGGACCTCTAGCACTTGACAATGCCATTTCTGAGGATGCTTGCAGAATTAAGGGCATTAACAGCCCCGTTGGTGCAGATGCTGACATTTTAGTTGCCCCCACCATTGAAGCTGGCAATATGCTTTACAAATGCCTATCCTTTATCACCAAAGCCAAAAATGGTGGTGTAGTGCTTGGTGCAAAACGCCCAATTGTACTAACTTCTAGGGCAGACACAGCCGAAAGTAAGCTTATTTCCATTGCCCTTTCTGTTTTGTTTTAATTATCTGAATTTAAGGAGATTAAGATGAAGATTTTAATTGTTAATCCAGGTTCTACGTCAACAAAAATGGGTTTGTATGACGGCGAAACGCCGATTTTTGAAAAAACCCTTCGCCACCAGACCGAGGAACTTACACCTTTTGAGCGGGTTGGCGACCAATATGACTTCCGCAAAGGTATTATTCGTGAAGAACTTACATCCCAAGGTGTTAAACTTACGGATTTAGCTGGTGTTGTAGGCATGGGTGGGTTGCTCGCCCCCCTTGCTGGCGGTACATACGTGGTTAATGATGTAATGGTGGATGACTTGCGCTCTGGCAAATATGGCGAACACGCTTCCAACCTAGGGGGGCTAATTGCCCGTGCTTTAGCGGACGAGGTGGGTATTCCCTCTTATATCGTTGACCCTGTGGTGGTTGATGAAATGGAAGATATTTATAGGTTTAGCGGACATCCAGAAATTACACGCAAGTCTATTTTCCATGCCCTAAACCAAAAGGCAATTGCCCGCAAATATTGTGCCGAGCATGGCAAACGTTATGATGAGGTTAATTTGATTGTTGCCCATATGGGCGGCGGAATTTCTGTGTCTTTCCACAACAAAGGCAGGGTTATCGACACCAACAATGCCCTTGATGGTTGTGGTCCGTTTACGCCAGAACGAAGCGGTGGTTTACCAGCGGGGGATTTGGCGGCATTGTGCTTTAGTGGTAAATATACCCACGCCCAAATCAAAAAAATGATAACTGGTGGCGGTGGTGTATCTGCGTATATCGGCACAAATAGCATGATGGACTTAGAAAAACGGGCTGAAAATGAACCTGACATGAAACTGTTGATGGATGCCCTTTCCACCCAAGTTGCCAAAGAGATTGGCGGCTTATCCGCATCTGCCTGTGGTAAATTGGACGCAATTCTTCTAACAGGTGGCATCGCCTACGGAAAACCAATTGTATCAGAAATAACCCGCAGAGTGGGCTTTATTGCCCCTGTACACGCCTATCCTGGAGAGGACGAGCTTCTCGCACTATCACAAGGGGCTTTGCGTGTGTTAAAAGGCGAAGAAGAAGCTAAAATCTACCAAGGTAAGCCGATTTTTGGGGTATAGCCACTTTTGCGTAGAGGTATAAGATGAGCAGTAAAGGAAAATTAACAATATTGGCAATCTCTTTAGGGGTTCTTCTGGTTTCCACTGTTGTACTGGGAATTTTCTTTGTTGTAAGCTTTATCAATAATACATTAGGCGTAGACAGAGAACGGTTGGAAACTGGCGATATTGTCACAATACAACAAGCAGGCACATTCCATATCTATGTAGAGGACAGTATACCACCCCCATCCACAGTACGCAATCACCAATTCAGCTTCAGTAACACCGTTACAGAAGCCGTTACACATAGTCGTCCGCCCAGCGTCAACAGCACATATTCACTAAACACACTTACCATTGGAGGCAATGTTGTCCGTGGTACTTTCGGACAAAGAGTGGCGACGGTGGATTTGACTGAAAGTAGCTACCTTATCCACATTTATCCTTATTGGCTTAGTTCTGGTGAATTCGTTTGGGGTTTCGATTTAGCTAGTGGAATTTTTGCATTAATATTTCAAACAAGCTTATTATCCTTTGCTTTTATAGTGATTGTCACTCTGTTTATTATTGCATTAGTGCGTCTTTTCAAAATAAAAAAACAAACAGGTAATTAAATAATTTCATATACATTTAGGAGGATTTTATAATGGACAAATTCGGTTACATGGAAAAATATGACTTTGAGCAATTGTCATTTTTCCAACACAAAGCAACAGGGCTAAAGGCAATTACGGCGATTCACAACACGGTGCTTGGTCCATCTCTTGGCGGTACACGCTTTTGGGTTTATGATGATGAAGAAGCGGCAATTGAGGATGCTTTGCGTCTTGCCCGTGGTATGACTTATAAATCCGCCTTGGCTGGACTTCCCCTTGGTGGTGGTAAGTCTGTTATTATTGGTGACGCTACCGTTCTTCGTAAAGACCCTGTTAAGCGTGAAGCTTTCTGGCGTGCTTTCGGTCGTTATATTGAGGGGCTAAATGGTCGCTATATCACCGCTGAGGACGTGGGAACAACCACACAAGACATGGTTTATGTAAACATGGAAACAAACAACGTGGTAGGACTTCCAGGGCGTTCTGGCGACCCAAGTCCATATACTGCCCGTGGTGTATTTAAGTCCATTTTGGCTTGTGCAAAACACGTTTACGGCAGTGACGACATCACTGGCAAGGTTATCGCAGTGCAAGGTCTTGGAAATGTGGGTTATCACCTTTGCAAAAACCTACATGGTGCGGGAGCAAAGCTGATTGTAACAGACATCAACCAAACCAACCTTGACCGTGTTGTAAATGAATTTGGTGCAACCCCTGTTGCCCCCGATGAAATTTATGGCGTAGAATGTGATATTTATGCCCCATGTGCTTTGGGTGCAATCGTAAATGATGATACAATCCCGCAATTTAAGTGCAAAATCGTTTGCGGTGGTGCAAACAACATTTTGAAAGATGCACCAAAACACGGCAAAGCTCTTGAGGAGCGTGGTATCGTTTACGCACCTGACTATCTTGCCAATGCTGGCGGTGTTATTAACGTATCTTACGAAATCAGAGAAGGCGGATATAACGAAGAAGCTTCCCTTCGTGACATCGACTATATCTACAACAGAATGTTAGAAATCCTCACAATTTCCAAAGAAACTGGAAGGCTAACTTATGAAGTGGCTGACAAAATGGCAGAAGACCGTGTGGATGCCATGCGTAACATTAAAAGTATTATGACCAGCAACAAAAACTAACATGACATATATAATTACTGGTTTTTACGGAAGTGGTAAAACGGAATTTTCCCTAAACCTCGCCCTAGAGTTAGCACGACAGGGCGAGGAAGGGATTACCTTGGCGGATTTAGATGTGATAAATCCCTACTTTCGTTCACGTGAGCGGATTGTAGAGCTGTCAAAACATGGCGTATCCATAGAAAGCGACCATTTGGGTAATAATACAGGTTACGACCTGCCTGCCGTTAGCTTTGCATTTCTTTCTAAGGTGCGGGCTGGCGAAAATGTCATAATCGACCTTGGTGGGGGGGATGTAGGGGCGAGACTTTTAGCTTACTGCCATGAGGCGGTTTTAGGAGTACCACATGAGTTTTTATGTGTACTTAACCCCTTTCGCTCCGACACGGATACAGCAGACAAAATGACTGATTTTCTAGAAACTATCAATGCCGTCAGCCCGATGAAAGTTACAGGTGTCGTGTGCAATGGGCATTTATTACATCACACTACTGCCGAGGATGTTTTGTATTCAGAAAGAATAGTGTCCGAAGTGGGGTTGCCCATAAAATACACAATGTTACGCAATGATATTTACGAACAAATAGGCGACAAGTTACTTGCGGAAAAATTTATGGTTTTCGATAAGTTGCAAATGCGTGAAAACTGGCAATAAAAATAATCTTTCAAGCCTTGGAAATGTTTTAGGCGAAGTCTTATAAATCAAGATAAAGAGGTGAGAAAATGACTGTTTCTACATACGCCGCAAAACATCGTTTGACTTTTGCGGAGAATTTGTGTAAGGGATGCGAACTGTGTGTGGCGGCTTGCCCAAAGAAAGTCCTGAAAATGGACAAGACACGAGTAAATGCTAAGGGTTACAGCCCAGCCATGTGTTCTGATATTGAAAACTGCATAGCCTGCGGGATATGTGCCAAAATCTGCCCTGATTCGGTTATAAAAGTGGAGCGTGATGTATGATGGATAAAGTGTTGATGAAAGGTAATGAGGCAATTTGTGATGCGGCAATACGTGCGGGTTGCAAGGCGTTTTTTGGTTATCCCATAACCCCGCAAAACGAAGTGCCAGAATATATGACGAAAAAACTGCCAGAAGCTGGCGGTGTTTTTGTTCAAGCGGAGTCTGAAACGTCCGCCATTAACATGGTTTATGGTGCGGCGGCGGCTGGTATTCGTGTAATGACTTCTTCCAGCTCCCCAGGTATCGCTTTGAAACAAGAGGGTATTTCATATTTGGTGGGTGCAGACTTGCCCTGCGTAATTGTGTCCATTTCCCGTGCGGGCCCTGGTCTTGGTGGTATCTTGCCAGGTCAAGGGGATTATTTCCAGTCTACCCGTGGCGGTGGTAATGGTGACTATTACCTACCTGTATATGCTCCATTTAACATACAAGAAGCCATGGACTTGGTTTTCAAAGCCTTTGATGTTGCTGACGAATATCGCACGCCAGTTATGATTTTGGCGGACGGTATGCTTGGGCAGATGATGGAACCTTGCACCCCTGTTGATAAAAAGCCGAACATTTCTAAAAAGGATTGGGCGGCAGACGGCAACGCAAACAATCGTGACCGCAATGTGGTTACATCCCTAAGTCTTAAGGGTGAAATTTTGGAAGAAATGAACATTCGTCGTTTTAAGACCTACGAAGAAATTAAAGAAAAGGAAACAATGGTTGACAACCGTGTGCAAGACGGGGACGAGGTGGCTTTGGTTGCCTATGGTACGCCTGCCCGCATTGTGTTAAATGCCATCGAAATTTTGAAGGAACAAGGCATAAAAGCAGGGCTTATCCGCCCAATCACCCTATGGCCTTTCCCTTATGCAGACTTCCAAAACCTACCAAGCTCTGTTAAAAACATTGTGGTTTGTGAGCTTTCTATGGGTCAGATGGTGGAAGATGTTCGGCTTGGTGTCAATGGCAAATTGCCAGTACATTTTTACGGGCGTACAGGTGGCATGATTTTTGAGCCAGAAGAAATTGCCGAAAAAGTAATGAACATTATAAAGAATTAGAGTTATACATTTTATGAAGAAGTATGAATATTTTTCGGAGTTAATTCCTACTCACAACAAAGGTTGGTTAACCGAGTTTAACGCTTACTTGAATAAGCTGGGAGAACAAGGGTGGAGATTGGTTGCTAAAGTAAACTTGCAAGACGTATTTGAGATTTAGTCCCCCTATTTTCCTTTGTACTTTTGAGCGTGAGAAAAATTAATGAAAGGTAGTGAATTATGGCAAAAATAGTATATGAAAAAACCCAAGGGCTGACGGATGCTCCCTTGTCCTATTGCCCAGGTTGCACCCACGGCATCATACACAAGCTAATTGGCGAAGCCTTAGTGGAGCTTAATGTGTTAGAGCGTACAATCGCAATTGCTCCTGTTGGTTGCTCCGTTTTGGGTTATGATTATTTTAATTGCGACGGCGTTCAGGCAAGCCATGGACGTGCGCCTGCTGTTGCCACGGGTATTAAACGCACAAAT
>WQZZ01000059.1 GCA_009780485.1 Defluviitaleaceae bacterium
CCGCCCCATGTCTGCTGGCAATATATTTTGGAACTAACACTATCGTCAGCATAAATGGGGCTAGCAATGCTCGCCCCTACCAGATTGATGTGTTTTTGGTGCAAAGTTGTATATAATCACCAAAGTTAATTGATGGAAGCCAAAAAAGTCAAGGTGGGGATTGCCGTCCCCACCTTGTGAGTGAATGTGCCGTCATCGTCCATCTTGCGACAAAGGCGTTTTCGTTATAATAAGATTATTTCTTTTTGATGGGCATCCAAACTTCGTATTTCATGTTTGTAGGATTGTCACTTAAATACACTTCCAAATCCAAGGTGTCTGCCCATTCGTAGCCCGATGTGGGTTGCCATTCTGTGTAAATGCGGGTGATGAGGTCTGCGATGGTGTCAGGCTTGCCCTCGCCAGCAAAAATTGCCCAAGTGTGCTTAGGAATATTTACCTCAAACATACCGTCTGGGGTGGGCTTGTCTGTGGCAGCACAAATGTAATACCACCCATTGTCACTGTTTTCATCACCGCAACCCATACCTAAAAGCCCAGCGGGTTCGCCATTTATCAAGTTAATAATTTTTTCCAAGCGACCGTCAGCACCCGCCTCTACCCAGAAAGGCATAATCTTTTCAGCATTTGCATGGACGTCATCGCCAATTTCAATGCGAATACCCACAACTCTAAATCCTTCTTTTTCCATGATTCTGTAGTCCATTCCAACTACCCCTTTAATTGTTATTTGGAAGCTGATAGGCGGAAAAGCTTTTAGCGGTGCATTTGGCTTTTGTGCTTCCGATGGTGCGATACCATGTAAAGCCCTAAAAGCACGATTAAATGCCGTCGGAGAATCATACCCATAACGCAAGGCAACATCTAGAACCTTATGTCCTACCTGCAAGTCAAAACCAGCAAGGGTAAGCCGCCTGCGCCGTAAATATTCCGACAAAGACACCCCTATGATATACGAAAACATCCTTTGAAAGTGGTATTGGGAGCAACATGCAAGTTGCGAAGCTCTCTCCACAGAAATCTCACCATCCAAATTGTCCTCTATATATGACAGGGCGTCATTCATCCGTTTTAGCCATTCCATGCCATCACCTCGCTTCTATAAACACATTAAACAACGCATATTAGACCTCCACGGAAATTGCATTTTGTAGTATGAAACCTCTCGAACATTTATGATTCCGCATCGCAAAAAAGAAAAAATGCCAATTTCCGTAGAGGTCTAATACCAAAGGTGGAGAAAATACTGCTATTGGTTGTTTATAAATTACAACTCAAACATTGGTTCAATGTAGTCCATAATTAGCTTAACCCTATCTTTCGCAGTGGGCTTAAAAAGTGATGCTATGGATACCACTATTTTTTTGCAAGGATTTACATAAATCACATTTCCGCTATCACCCATAGCCGCATAGCCGTTTCCAATTTTAGGCCACCACATATACCCATAGGGTAGTTTAAGTTCTTCCCACTCACTATGCTCTTTTAGGCTTTCAGCAATCCACTTCTCCGATATAAGTTGTTTATTAGCCCATTTTCCCATATTCAAATAAAGAGTTCCTATTTTTGCCATGTCCGTGGCCGTCATTGTAAGCCCCCAGCCAGCCGTGTTCGTGCCATTAGGGTCAGAAACCCAACCACTCACACCTTTTCCTTTTACAAAAGCAAGCTGTTCTTCTTTATCTTTGAATATTACATTATTTTCAACTGCAATCCCCAAAGGAGAAAATAAGTATTCTCTTGCAAAATCTAGTACATATTGTCCTGTTGCTTTTACTAGAATACCTGACAAAATATCAGGACCTATAAGAGGCGTATATCGAAATTTGCCAACGGGGCTTTTACCACCCAATAAATCAAGTGCTGATTGCACCCAGTCACTGCTTGTAAAATATTTTGTATAAGGTGCTGACCTGTACTTGTATGGAGCTGTCATCGTCAACATATTTTTAATTATAATAGTCTGGATTGTTTTTTCACCTCGTTTAATAGTGTAGTCAGGAAAAAAATCCAAGACATTTTGGTCAACACTAATGATGTAACCCTTGTCAATGGCGATACCAATTAACATAGAAACAATGCTCTTTGTTATTGAAAACACATGGATGGGAGTGGTACTTGAACACTCATTAAAATAATTTTCATAAACCACGCTTCCATCTTTTTGTATAACTATGCCCGCTATATTAGTGTAACCCTTATTTATTGCATTTTCTAACTCCAATACTTGGTTTTGATTCATATGAACCCCTTTTTTCGAAAAGTAGTTGCAGAGGCTTCTAAATATATGAAAAGCCAATTAAAAATGCTTTTGCTTACGTACCAAGCCCTGTGCGTTATTCCTGTCCTTATCAATATGTATTATAAAGGGTTTTGGGTTGTTAATCCTCTCATTGCCTGCACCAAAAAGAGAGATTAGAAGAAAATAAAACCCCGAATAGCATTATCCAATCGGGGTTTTATTATAATTAGCTTAATTTTGCAGTGTTTACTTTAACGCCAGGACCCATGGTGGAGGCCAGCACCACACTACGTAGATATTGACCTTTTGCACCAGATGGCTTTGCTTTTATAACGGCACCCATAAGGGTTTCAAAGTTTTCAGTAAGTTTTTCAATACCAAAGGAAACCTTACCAATTGGCACGTGGACAATGTTGGTTTTGTCAAGACGATACTCCACTTTACCAGCTTTGATGTCTTCAACAGCTTTGGTAATGTCCATGGTAACAGTGCCAGTCTTTGGGTTTGGCATAAGACCCTTTGGACCAAGTACCTTACCAAGACGACCCACAACACCCATCATATCAGGGGTTGCAACAATTACATCATATTCAAACCAGTTTTCGTTTTGGATTTTCGGGATAAGCTCCTCCGCACCCACAAAGTCTGCACCAGCATCTTCCGCTTCTTTAGCCTTGTCACCCTTGGCAAAAACCAAAATACGCTGAACTTTACCAGTACCATGTGGCAAAACAACCGTGCCACGCACTTGTTGCTCTGCGTGTCTACCGTCAACACCCAAACGAATATGAGCTTCAACAGTTTCATCAAATTTGGCAAAAGACGCTTTTGTTACCAAATCAACGGCTTCGCCTGTGTCATATAACATGTCATTGTTTACCATTTCCGCCGCTTTGCGGAACTTTTTACCTTGTTTTGGCATTTTAATCCTCCTTGTGGTAATAACGGGTTTCCCCTCCCACCAACTTCAGTTTATACGTTACTTCTATACCAAGTTACTCTTACATTGGAATTTCGTACGTCATCATAACGCAATGAAAAGCGTATGCGTCCAGCATCAAGGCTACTTGTGTCCACAAACCCTTCAAAGCCGTTAGATAAATCTACCACAACCTCTGTGCCATCCTCATTACCATTTTGAGAAATAACAAGGATTAGTGACCCTTCACCAACGCTTCCAGTCACGTGAATTGCGTCCACTTCACTTGCATGAAGATGAAATGTTCGATTGCGTCTACCGCTACTAACCCTGTCCGCTGATGCAGAAAAGCCACCATTGAAGGTTTGTTCATTACGATTGATGGACACAGTGAAAGAACCACTATTTGCACCATCACAAGCGGTAAACACCGCCAAACCCATAACCAGAGTCAATATCGAAACAAAAACACGAATTACCTTACGCAAATTTAACCGCCGTACCATAAGCCATAACCTCCGAAGCACCGCCCATAACAGAGCAGGTCACATATCTAACGGCAACGATGGCATCGGCATTCAAAGCCCTTGCTTGTTCTACCATTCTGTCAGTAGCGATTTTTCTGGCTTCCACCATCAATTCGGTGTAACTGTGAATTTCGCCACCCACAATACTTTTGAAACTTGCACCAATATCCCGACCAATGTGCTTGGTTTGAACAACGCTTCCTTGTACAAGTCCCATATTTGCAATTTGTTTGCCTGGAATTTCCTGCATGGTTACAATTAACATAATATGTCCCCCTTACGGATTAACCCTCAACAACAATACCCATACTACGGGCAGTCCCAGAAATAATAGACATTGCCGCTTCAATGCTTGCGGCATTCAAATCTTCCATCTTAGTTTCTGCAATTTCCCTTACTTGAGCTGATGTAACAGTGGCAACCTTCTCTTTGTGTGGCACTCCACTGCCTTTTTCGATACCCGCTGCCTTTTTCAACAAAATCGGTGCTGGCGGTGTCTTAGTAATAAAGGTAAAAGATTTGTCAGCGTAAACAGTAATAACAACAGGAATAATCATGCCTTTTTGCTTGTTGGTTCTGTCGTTAAACTCCTTACAAAAACCCATAAGGTTTACACCATGCGCACCAAGAGCTGGGCCTACTGGTGGTGCAGGAGTCGCCGCCCCTGCTGGTATTTGGAACTTAATAAGTCCAGTGACTTTTTTTGCCATTTTGATTTTCCTCCTCTGTGGTGATAGCGGGTTTCCCCTCCCACATTTATACACTATAAATTATAGTCTTTCAATTTCTGTAAACTCTAACTCAACAGGAGTTTCCCTGCCGAAGATGCTAAGAGCCACAGTAACGGTTTGACGCTGGTGGTTCACTTCTTGGATTGCACCTGTAGAATCTTCAAAAGACCCAGCCATAATCCGTACAAGCTCGCCCACTTCAAAGTCAAAATTGACGGTTTCCGCCGCAATTAGCCCCATGTTGTGCAGTTCTTCCTCTGTAAGCGGAACAGGCTTAGAGCCAGGTCCTACAAAGCTGGTAACACCACGGGTATTACGCACCACATACCATGTTTCATCGTTCATGTGCATAAACACCAACACATAGCCAGGAAACACCTTGCGGTTTACGGTTTTGCGTACGCCATTCTTTACCTCAACCACATTCTGAGTTGGCACGGATACTTCCAAAATTTGGTCGTACATATTGCGGGTCTCAACTATCTTTTCAATGTTCGCCTTAACCTTGTTTTCATAACCACTATAGGTATGTACAACATACCACATAGCCTCGCTTTGTTGGGTATACTCTGACATAGCCACCTCTAACCCACTAAATTTATCAAGCCATTATGCAAAAAGCCTAATAAAAGGTCATAACCCGTGATGATAGCAGCAACGATACCACTAACAACGATAGCAGCAATGGTCATTTTTGCAATCTGTTCTTTTGTGGGCCAAGAAATACGCTTAAATTCGCCAACAAGACCACCCCACCAAGAAGATGCGGCTTCTGCTGTAGAACCTTTGTCGGCAGTTTTGTTTTTGTCGTCCATAAAAATGTCCTCCGAAATTGTCTGCTTAACCTATCTGGTTTCTCTGTGTGGAGTGTGCTTGTTGCAGAATTTGCAATGCTTCTTAAACTCCATACGGTCTGGATGGGTCTTTTTGTCTTTTTTGGACTCGTAGTTACGCTGTTTGCACTCTGTGCAAGCCAAAGTAATTTTTGTTCTCATTATCCTCACCTCATGTATAAAATATAACATAAAAAATAAGCCTTTTCACGGCACAAGAACATTCTAACATAGTTGCAATATATTGTCAAGGATTTTTTTCAAAAATTTTTGTTGAAATTCCGTGCCGTTTAGGTTATAATTAATTGTAGTTAAAAGAGGATTGAGGGCTTGGGATGAAAAGAAGATTGCTGTTTGCTTTTTGTGTTGTATTTGTGTTGATTTTTGTGAGTTGCAGTTCAAGTGACGGCTCTACCCAAAGTACCGCATCCAATACCCATAATCCTTTTTCTGCAGAAGAAGCAACTGCTCCATCTGCGGGCTTTTTGCGTTTTTATAGAGAGACCAGTAATAACACCATTGACACAGGGCAAGCCCTCGGCATTTCCTTTCAGCCATTTCATCAGGATGAGGGGGGCTTTTCCATGGATTTAGTGTATCCCATAAGCCCCTGTGATGACCTAAATTACAAGCTTACCCAAATGACATATAACGCAATAAACGACTTTCTGGCTGATAATACCAGCGGATATGTTCATATGCGTCCAAAAACCTATGCTTACGGCGAATATGCCCTAGGTGTGGTGCTGGATTTGCGTTTTTACGGTGATACTAGTGGTTTTTCGGTAAAGCGCTTGGTTGTAAATTATAACTTAGAGAAGGGCGAAGAAATTAACTTAAAGGATTTATTTGTTAATGAAGCGAATTTTCGGGATATTTTTTCAGATTTTCTTGGGGAAAATTTTCATTTGACTGGTAAAGAATACTTTACATTTAATGAAGCAAACCTATTTATACACGTGCAAAGTTCTGATAGATATTTTGCTATACCTATATCTTTAGAAGATTTAGGTGACATTTGGAAAGGTCTTTCACCCGAACCTCAATGCGACCGCCCACGAATGGCAATCACTTTTGACGATGGTCCTCATTATCGCTTGACACCCATACTTTTGGACGCATTAGCAGAGCGTGGGGTGCATGCCACGTTTTTCTTGCTTGGTGCGAGTATCGTTTCTAACCCAGAAATTGTGGAGAGGATGCACAGAGAAGGGCATCAAATCGGCAATCACTCCTATAGCCATTCTTTATTTACAAGGCTAACAAGAAGGCAAATTATGGATGAAATTGAAATAACGAATTATCTTATTTACCAAATAACAGGGGAAAAACCAACGCTATTGCGTCCGCCCTATGGTGCTTTTAACGACATGGTGTTGGAAGTTGCAGAAGAAATGGGAATGTCAGTTGTTATGTGGAGTGTTGACCCGCAGGATTGGCGATATTTAGACGCTAACGTGACACAATCTCATATTGTCAAACGGTCTCAAGAAGGTAGTGTGATTTTATTGCATGACATCCATACAAGTAGTATTTATGGGGCGATTTACACAATTGACAGACTGATGGAGAAAGGTTATAACTTCGTGACTGTTGGCGAAATGTACAGGCGTGCCGATTTGCCAATGGAAGCTGGCGGGGTATATCGGGGCTTTTACCGAGATTTGGTAGGGAGGTAATATTTTGTTAGATGAACAAAGGGAATTTGAAACAAAGCTTGCGATTTTGGGAGATATTTTGGCAAAAAAGCAAGAAGCATTGGAAACCATACTAAATATTTGTGAAAACCAAGAAAGTTTGTACGCATCTTCTTCCATACATGAACGGCGGGATTTTTTGCTGGAGATGGGTAAGGAAAAACAAATCTATATCGACCAAGTTCTTCATTGTGACGATGCCTTTCAAGCAATTTTCGAGCCTTTAAGTGCCACTTTCCCAGATAAAGGTCAGAATTATCCCGACCAAGTAAAAGGGTTACAAGAAGCCATCCAAAGAGTGCTAGAAATTGATGTTAAAATCCGAGTGCAAGAAGAACGTACAAAAATATCCGCCAAAGCCGTATGGGCTAAAGAGGGTAGGGGAGCAAGTGCAGAACCAACACAAGCCGACCGAAATTATATACTTAGTCAATACCAAGAAAACAACAGAAACAGACCAAAATAAAATTAACGGAGGAAAACGTTATGATTACGGGACTTGAAGTGTGCATGGTTATACCTAGCTCTATTTCTGCATTGGAGCTTTATGAAAAGATATTCGAGGTGGAACGGATAGAGGTTTCTGATTTTGGTGTAGGCACTAGCGAAGTGGTTTTGTCGATTTACGGCAGTCGTATACATTTATTGGATGAAAATGCCGAACATATGCTAATCGCTCCTAAAGCTGGTGACCCTTGCAGTTCTTGGCTTAATGTGGCTGTCCCTGATATTAATTCGACTTTCAAAAAGGCTTTGGACAATGGCTGTCAGCAAGTTGTTCCAATTACAGAGATGCCTGCCATGGGTCTTAAAAACGCCATGTTCTCTGACCCTTTTGGGTATATGTGGATGTTGCACCAAATTGATAAAGTGGTTAGCCACGAAGAACGAATGAAAATGTTCCAAGACCAAAAGCAATAAACCATATGAAAAAAGCCCAGACGCTTTGGGCTTTTTGTTTCCTTTTAATGTAGCAAATCGGGGGTAAAAATATGTTAGACGGATTAAAAACGAGATTTGGTAAAATCGACATGACAGAGGGCAAACCATGGCGTAAGTTGTTGGTTTTTGCCGTGCCTATGCTTATCGGTAACATTTTTCAGCAATTTTACAATCTTGCGGATGCTATGATACTTGGACGCTTTGTTGGTCCAAACGCATTGGCGGCGGTGGGGGCTTCCATGCCTGTGTTTTTCCTTATCGTTGTTTTAATGGTGGGGATTGCCGTTGGTGGCGGGGTTATGGTTTCCCAATACTTCGGTGCAAAGGCTAGGGAAGATTTGTCACGGACAATCGGCACGATAATTACTTGTACCGCCATACTTGGTGGGGTTTTAATGCTTGTTGGTCCTCTGTTATCTCGTCCGCTGATGGTAGCACTTGGCACACCAGCGGAGATTTTGGACGACAGCGTTCTGTATATGAATATCCTAATGTGGGGTATTCTTGGTTTGGTGTATTTTAACATATTTTCAGGCATTTTGCGGGGCTTAGGTGACAGCTTCTCCCCGCTAATTTACTTGGTCATTTCTTCCGTGCTTAATGTGGCACTCAACTTTTTGTTTATCGTGGGTTTTGACTGGGGAATGCCAGCAATTGCAGCTGGAACGGTCATCTCCCAAGGTCTTTCGGCAGTATTATGCTGGCGTAAGTTGATAAAGATGCGTCATGTTTTTGATGCGGGTAAAAAATACTTGAAACCACAGAAAAAGTATGTAAAACAAGTTTTGAAGCTGGGCTTGCCTGCGGGTGCTTCCCAAGCGGTTATTGCGGTCGCTGTGATGCTAGTTCAACCTCTTACAAATAGCTTTGGTTCAACTTTTGTGGCAACTATGACAATCGTAATGCGAATTGACGCTTTTATTCTCATGCCGATTTTTAGCTTCGGTAATGCCATCACGGTATATGCTGGACAAAACATGGGGGCGGGCAAAAAAGAGCGTATAAGCCAAGGTGTTAAGGAAGGGATTGTGCTTTCCCTGCTGGTGTCCATTGCCATGGGTGCAACCGTGCTTTTGTTTGGTGAATTTTTCGCAAGAATGTTTACAGACCCCAACGACTACTACACCCCCTACATAATTGATATGTCCCAGCGGATGTTGCGGATTTTGGTGCCAGGCTTTGTAATTTTCTCTATTTGCCAAGTGCTTTGGGGTGCAATTCGTGGGGCAGGGGATGCTGTCAGTCCGATGTGGGGAGCATTTATAAACACAGCTTTAGTGCGTGTGCCAACGGCATACTTGTTTATACATTTTATGACAACCCCCGCCTGGCTTAATCTAGCAATTATAGACCCCGATGCCCACCACCGCAACCCCGAAGCCTTAATGTGGTCGCTGGTGGCTGCGTGGACAACAAATACAATTTTGTCCATCATTGTATATCGTATGGGCAAATGGCGTAACAAGGGCATTGTGGGGGCGGATGATGCCCAGAAAAACAAAGTCGATGCACCCACTTCTGAGGATGAACGCAAAAATATAGGCAATAATTCAGACGATAATGAAAAATAATTAACAAGTAGGAAATTTTTTTCAAAAAAGTATTGACTAGCACCCCTAAAATCTGTTACAATAACGTAATAAAAATTTCTTTTAGGAGGAAATCTCTATGCTTAATCAACAAACCCATAAGCGTGTTAGCTTGATTGTGGACATTTTGATGTTTATTGTCCTTATCGGTCTCATGCTTACCCCCTACTTGATGCGTCTTGAAGACGTAGGCAGGGCTTGGTATCTGTTTGGTTGGAACTGGCATCTTGCCTCTTGGCATATTCTTTTTGGTGCCATCCTAACAGTCCTTTTCCTCATCCACATTATCATCAACTTCAAATGGTTGACAGGTGTGGCAAAGAACTGGGCAAAAGGCAACCAAGCTACCAAAGCTAAGTTCTGGATGATGATTATTGTGTGCGTGTTTATGTCCACATCAATCATTACAGGTATTTTGTGGGGTCTTGGCACTGGTGTTGCAGGTTTTGGCACAAGTTCTATGATTGCCGCTGGCGGACCTTTCCCAGGTGCTGTACCATCAAGTGCTATCGGAACTTGGCATACCATCACCTCTTGGGCTGCTTTCTTCTTCACTGGCATCCACGTGGGTCTGCATTTCACCAAGTTCTTGTCCTTTACCCAAAAGCCAAAGCCGAAGCCAGCTGCACCAGCTGCCGCTGCACCAAAAGCTGAATAATACTTAGAACAATCATTAAGCCATCCCTTATGGGGTGGTTTTTAATGTAGCCAAAAAAATTTTAATTTTATTTTCAAAAAAAGCTTGACAACGCTTCCCGATTGCTGTATCATTAGATAATTTGTGCATTAGCACAAAAATACAATTTAAGGGGATATTTTTATGCGTCATGTTTTGGGTTCAGAACAGTTTTGCCGTGAGGAATTGGACAAGCTTTTTAAATTGACAGACCACATCCGTGAAAACGAGCGTTCCTACAGCTCTGCCATTGCGGACAAGGTGGTTGCCACTATTTTTTACGAGCCATCAACCCGTACACGTCTGTCTTTCGAGGCGGCAATTTTACGTTTGGGTGGCAAAAACATTTCAACAGAAAATGCCTTGGAAATGTCATCTGCCATTAAAGGCGAAACCTTGGAAGATACCATCCGTGTTATGGATGCTTATTCTGACTGTATCGTCATGCGTCACCCTGATAAAGATTCTGCCGAGCGTGCTGCAAAAGTGTCTAATGCACCAATATTAAATGCTGGAGCGGGTAGCGGCGAGCATCCGACCCAAGCCTTGTTAGACACCTACACAATCTACAAAAACAAAGGCAGACTTGACAATATCTCCGTAGCAATTTTAGGTGACTTGCTATATGGGCGCACAATCCACTCCCTAATAAAAATGCTTTCTTTATACGAAAACGTAACAATTTACGGCTTGTCTATCCCTCAGTTGGCTTTGGGGCAAGAATATATCGACTATATAACCGAACGTGGCACGAAATACATAAAAGTTGACAAAATCACCGACCTACCAAAAGATTTGGATGTTATCTACCAAACCCGCACCCAAACCGAACGCTTTGAAAAAGAAGGCATCAAAGTGGAAGAAATTGTAATCGACAAAACAGCCATGGACCATTTTGGTGATGACCTTATCGTTCTTCATCCGCTTCCACGTCGCCACGAAATTTGCACAGAGGTGGATAACGACCCAAGAGCAAAATATTTCGAGCAGTCCCTCAACGGAATGTACGTAAGAATGGGACTTTTGTACGAAGTTTTGGTCAACGGAAAATAAATTTGAAAAAAAGTTGAATTTTTTTCAAAAAAAGTGTTGACATATTAAAAATAAAGTGTATAATAGTAAAAGTGAGGTTAAGCAAGAGCAAAAAACCTCACTTGCACGAGTGGCTCAGTGGTAGAGCATCGCCTTGCCAAGGCGAGGGTCGCCGGTTCAAATCCGGTCTCGTGCTTATATATAAAAACCATCCTGATAAGGGTGGTTTTTTCTTTTCTAAAACCTTCACAAATCCTGTAAACCCAATGTTTTTCAGCTAGTCTTACAGGGGCGTCGCCCTCGATTTTGGAGGTGAAAATCATTACTAGATTACCTAATATTTTTTCCTAAAGGTTTAATGTGAACCCAAAAAC
>WQZZ01000060.1 GCA_009780485.1 Defluviitaleaceae bacterium
ATTTACTGGTTTGGAATTTATGGGCGAGTTGCCTTTTAAGGACGTGTTATTTCATGGTCTTATCCGTGATGAGCAAGGACGCAAATTCTCGAAATCCCTTGATAATGGTGTTGACCCACTAGATGTTATCGAACAGTATGGAGCAGATGCCCTACGCTTCACCCTCGCAACAGGTAACAGCCCAGGCAATGACCTGCGTTTCTACATAGAAAAGGTGGAGCAAAGCCGTAATTTCCTTAATAAAGTTTGGAATGCCAGCCGTTTTATAATGATGAACTTGGATAATGCTGTACTAGATGTAGATTTGAATGTAAGCGACCTTACCCCTGCCGACAAGTGGATTATATCCAAAGCCAACAGGTTGACGGCAGAAGTTGCAAAACATCTGGATAATTATGACATGGGCATGGCAGCAGACGAAGTGCAAACCTTTATGTGGGACGAGTTTTGTGACTGGTATATCGAATTTTCCAAGCCCCGCCTATATAATGCGGACGACCCAACCCGCCCAGCCGCCTTATGGACGCTACGACATGTGCTAAGCGTTGGCTTGCGACTATTACACCCATTCTCTCCCTTCCTAACCGAGGAAATTTACCAAAGCTTTGGTTTTGGCGAAAGTATTTTGCTAAGCCAATTTCCGACATACGATGAAGCCCACAATTTCGCCAGTGATGAAGCGGATATAGAGCAAATCAAGGAAGCGGTGCGGGCTTTGCGTAACCTTCGCCAGCAAAAGGATGTGCCACCAAGTCGCAAAGCAAAAACCTTTGTTGTATCCGCAAATGAGGATGTTCGCCGTATTTTTGAAGGTGGCAAAGCCTATATTATGGCACTTGCGGGGGCTTCGGAAGTTATTGTGTCTGCCACTAAAGATGTTACCCCCGAAAATGTTGTGTCCGTGGTTGTGCCAAGTGCCGAAATTTTCATGCCCCTATCTGATTTGGTTGACATGGCAAAAGAAAAAGCCCGCCTTGAAAAGGAGCTTAAAAAACTGCAAGGCGAGGTTGACCGTGTAAATGCTAAGCTGAACAACCAAGGCTTTTTGGCAAAAGCCCCCGAAGCCATGGTGGAAGAAGAACGTGCCAAAGGTGAGAAATATCAAGAGATGTTAGAGGTTATACAAAAACAACTAGAGCAAACGATGAATGGATAACTTATATACATAATTTCAGGGGTGGACAGTACACGCCCCTGAAATTATTATGTAGTAAAACTATAATTACAGTTTGTGGATAACAGAGATACCACTTGCCCAAAAGCGGAGCGGACTTCGCTGTTAAAAATCATTCCAAAAACTTCCGCTTGTGGCTCTCTAGAGATGAATAATGCACTATAAACACCTCTAATGACTTCCTCGTAGTTATCGCTTTTCGTTATATGATATAAAAAATTTTTGGACTTTGCTGAGTTTAATAGTATATCACATATAAATGTAGAATTTTGACCTGACAGTAATTCGGTTTGTAGGTCTAAGTTTTTAATTCCAAGACCAATTATTATTGGCGCAAACAAAATTACAACAAACTCACAAGCACCGTTGTCAAATCCGCATACGATTCTATTGTTTTGATTGTAAGCTATTCTGGTAAGCCTTATGTATCTTTCAGTTTCTCGAAGTGAAAATCGAAAATGTTTAACCGTATCTCTGCAAACCTCATCATAATAATAAGTCGAGTGACTCATAAACCGAAACTTGTAATCTATATACCTATCATAGTTAATTTCTGGCAATGAAATACGGATGTCAAAAAACTTGTCCATGTACCGTGTGGCATCAAAGCCAGCACCATAATGGGCTTTTATTGTGTGTTGCAATTGCACCAAGTTGACCGAAAACACAAAAATCACTCGGTTGTCATCAAAATAGTGTTTTATACGTTCCAGTAATTGGATAGCAAAGGCTGGTTTACACCTGTCCAGTTCGTCAATGAAAATAACAAGGCGGTTGCCACGCTCAACAATAAGGTTGTTCAAGAATTTTTTTACCAATTCATGGATGCTTTCATCTCCCATAATACTTTCAAAAGGATTGTCGCCCCTCAATTTTTCCAGCACACCTGTGATGTTTCCACCACTTACCACTTCGATAATTGATGCAAATATGTCTGCCAAATCCCTTTTGTTTTCTGGCATTAGCTGGCGGTTGCCTTTTAGAACCGAGTACATCAGTGACAAAATTGGGTCTTCTGAATTGTCGTTTGCCCAAGCGTCGTAATATGCGGTTGCATAATTACCTTTGCAACCCAAACCTTTGTCGTGGACAATTCCCTTCATGCTTTTCCTATTCTCATCATCAAGGTCAGAATGGTCATTATGGCAATCTAAAATAAGCTTTGTTTGTTTAACAAAGAAGGTTTTGCCACTGCCCCAATCTCCATTAAGGGCAATTGTGAAGCCGTCTCTATCATCAATTGCGTCCAGAAGGTTCACGAATCTAGCGATTTCATCATTTCTGCCCAAAACGTCCTTCGAGAACATCTCGATTGCTGTTTCATATGTGGGCTTGGTGCTAAAATTTTCCATAAAGTCCTCCTATAAAAACAGACTTTGCCAACTGTAGGCAAAGTCTGTCCGCTTAAAATAACTAACCTTTAACTTCCACATCCAAACCTTTTGCGTGCATAAGTGCCGCCTGTGCCGCTGCAAGCCTTGCAATTGGCACACGGTAAGGGGAGCAGGAAACGTAGTCCAGCCCAATTTTATGACAAAATTCTATGCTGGAAGGGTCGCCGCCATGTTCGCCACAAATACCCAGTTTAAGGTTCGGGCGGGTTTTACGTCCACGTTCTACAGCGATTTTCATAAGCTCGCCCACGCCTTTTTGGTCAAGGCGGTCGGTGGGGTCAACCTCGAAAATATTGTTGTCGATATAGTCGTTGATGATGCGTCCGGCGTCATCACGGCTGATGCCGTAGGTCATTTGGGTTAGGTCGTTTGTGCCGAAGCTAAAAAATTCGGCTTCTTCGGCGATTTCGCCAGCCATTAGGCAGGCACGGGGAATTTCTATCATTGTGCCAACCATATAATCCACTTTGTCGCCTTCTTCTTCAAGGATTGCCTTGGATGTGCGTTCCACAATCTCTTTAACAAAGGCGTATTCTTTGGCATCAAGTGGCAGGGGTATCATAATTTCTGGTAACACTTTAACACCTGTACGCTGGGCGCGGATTGCCGCCTCGATGATGGCACGGGTTTGCATTTCTGCAATTTCTGGATAAGAAACCGCAAGGCGTAAGCCACGATGCCCCATCATTGGGTTAATTTCGTGTAGACCCGCACAACGCTCCCGTATATATTCCACGGTTTTGCCTGTTTCTTCTGCACAGGCTTCAAACTGCTCCTGTGTTTTTGGTAGGAATTCGTGTAGTGGTGGGTCTAGCAGGCGGATGGTGACTGGCAAACCGTTCATGGCACGGAAAATGCCGATATAGTCCTCTTTTTGAAATTCTAGGCATTCGTTGCAGGCGGTTTGGCGTTCTTCCCTAGTTTCTGCCATAATCATCTTTTGCATTTTAACGATACGTTCAGGGTCGAAGAACATATGTTCGGAACGGGTAAGCCCGATACCTTCTGCACCAAATTCAAGGGCTTTTGCCGCATCTTCTGGGGTGTCGGCATTTGTGCGTACTTTCATGGTTCTTGCCCTATCTGCCCAGCTCATAAACTTGGCGAAGTCACCGCTAATTTCGCTTTCGACTGTTGGGATTTCTTCGCCATAAATTTTGCCTGTTGCACCGTCAAGGCTGATAACATCGCCTTCTTTGTAGGTTTTGCCACCAAGGGTAAATTCCTTTTTCTCATAACTTAGCTTGATTTCTTCGCAACCGCAGATGCAAGGGGTTCCCATGCCACGGGCAACCACGGCGGCGTGACTTGTTGCCCCGCCTTTTGCTGTCAAAATGCCTTTGGCGATTTGCATACCTCCAATGTCCTCTGGGCTGGTTTCTTGGCGAACCAAAACCACTTCTTCTCCACGGTCATGGGCATCCATGGCATCACGGCTGGTAAAGTAAACACGTCCGCACGCTGCACCTGGGCTTGCTGCTAAGGCTTTGCCTATCATGGTAGCAGAAGCCAGTGCAACAGGGTCAAACACAGGGAACATCAGTTGTTCTAGTTGTTTTGGGTCAACCTTTAGCAAGGCTTCTTCTTGGGTGCAAAGTCCCTCATCCACCATTTCGATGGCGATGCGAAGGGCGGCAGCGGCTGTGCGTTTGCCTGCTCTGGTTTGTAGGAAATAGAGTTTGTTACGCTCTACTGTAAATTCCATGTCTTGCATATCTTGATAGTGAGCTTCCAGTTTCTTGGCAAGCTCCACAAACTGCTTGTAAATTTCGGGTTTTTGTTCTTCTAGGCAGGAGATAGAAATTGGCGTTCTGATACCAGCCACCACGTCCTCACCTTGGGCGTTGATTAGGTATTCGCCGTAAATGACGTTTTCTCCTGTAGCGGGGTCGCGGCTAAACGCCACGCCCGTACCGCCATCATCCCCCGTATTACCAAATACCATAGACTGGACATTTACCGCTGTCCCCCAGTTATAAGGAATATCGTGGCGACGACGATAGATAAAAGCACGCTCATTATCCCATGAACGGAAAACGGCACAAACCGCCTCATAAAGCTGTTCACGGGCATCAGACGGGAACGGCACGCCACGCATACCAAGGTAAATGCCCTTAAAAATTTCAGAAACCTCTTTCATTTGTTCGCCTGTTAGGTCTGTGTCTTCGGTTGCCCCAACACGCTCTTTGTAGTTGGTTAAAGCACCTTCAAACATATGCTTGTCAACCCCCATCACCACATCAGAAAACATGGAGATGAAACGGCGGTAGCTGTCATAGGCAAAACGTGGGTCGGTGTTTTTTGCCATGGCGGCAACAGATGTATCATTAAGACCCAAATTTAACACTGTGTCCATCATACCAGGCATGGAAGCCCGTGAGCCAGAACGAACAGAAACCAGCAAGGGGTTGTTTTCGTCCCCGAAGGTTTTTCCTGTAAGCTTCTCAAGCTGTGCCATGGCATCATCAATTTGACCCCTAACATCATCGCTTAGCACCTTGCCCGATGTGTTGTAAAGGGTGCAGGCTTCGGTTGTCACCGTAAAGCCTTGGGGAACAGGCAGACCAAGATTTGTCATTTCCGCAAGGTTTGCACCCTTGCCCCCTAACAAGTCCCGCATTGTGCCGTTTCCTTCGTTAAACATATAAACAAATTTTGCAGACATGGGTTTTCCTCCAGTCATAAAAATAAATTATGTAAGTGTTGATATTTCAATTATATCACAGCCCACAAATACGTCAAGGACTTTCTTAAAAATCTCCGCTTCCACTTCTTATAGACGCATCAATGGCTTCTTGTCGCCTTTGGACGTATTCTCTGTGCTGATAGGGTGTCATCAGCACTTTTCTTGGCTTTGCACCATCTTCTGGACCAACCAAACCCCTGCCTTCCAATTCCTCTATCATGCGGGCGGCACGGTTATAACCTATGCGAAATTTACGCTGAAGCATAGACGTGCTTGCCTTTTCTTTCTCAACCACAAAGGCGATTGCATCGTCAATCAGCGGGTCAGATTCGTCAGAAAAGTCCATTTCTTCTGGTAGGGCGGTGATTTTGTCAATCATTTCCTCGCTGTATTCTGTTTCTCCGTCTTGCTTGATGAAATTAACAATATTTTCAACTTCTTTGTCGGAGATGAAAGAGCCTTGTATACGGCGTGGTTTGCTCATGCCCACGGGGGAGAAAAGCATATCGCCTTTGCCAAGCAATTTTTCTGCACCCACCATGTCAAGGATGGTACGGCTGTCTGTCCCGCTGGACACGGCGAAGGCAAGACGGCTGGGTACATTGGCTTTGATAAGCCCTGTAATAACATCCACGGACGGACGCTGGGTTGCTAGAATTAGGTGGATGCCCGCTGCCCTTGCTTTTTGGGCAAGGCGTACAATGCTTTCCTCCACCTCTTTACCACAGGTCATCATCAGGTCTGCAAGCTCGTCAATAATAATTACGATTTGTGGTAAATTCTCCTCGCCACGCTCAATTAAATTGACATTGTATCCTGCCAAATCCCGCACTTTATTTTCTGCAAAGGCGGAATATCTGCTTTCCATCTCCCGCACCGCCCAAGCCAATGCACCACTTGCCTTGGCGGGGTCCGTCACCACAGGGATTAGCAAATGGGGTATGCCATTGTAAATGGACAACTCCACCACCTTGGGGTCTATCATTAGAAGTTTGACATCTTGGGGGGTTGCCTTGTATATAATGCTGGTTATTAAAGTGTTTGTACAAACCGACTTACCAGAGCCTGTAGAGCCAGCTATAAGCAAGTGGGGCATCTTTGCAATGTCTGACACCACCACATTGCCCGCAATGTCCTTGCCCATGGCAAAAGCTACTTTGGATGGATGCGACCAAAAAGCGTCGTCGTCTATAATTTCCCTTAGGAATACCGCCTGCACCTCTTTGTTGGGGATTTCGATACCCACAACGGACTTTCCAGGGATTGGGGCTTCCACACGGATGGTTTCTGCGGCGAGGTTAAGTGCCAAGTCGTCCGATAAACCAGCGATTTTTGATACCTTTACGCCACTGCCAGGGGATAATTCATATCGTGTTACGGTTGGACCTTTGCTGACTTCCACCACCCTAGCTTGCACACCGAAACTTGCCAAGGTTTCCTCTAGCTTTTTGGAATTTTCTAAAATCTGCGCACGAGAACTGATGGAGGGCTGGTAGGTGTTTTCTCTCAGCAATTCTACTGGCGGGAAGACGTATTCTTGTGCTTCTGGGGTTGCCTTGTCCCCGCTTGGTTGGGGCTGGCTTTCTAACTCCCATGGGGGCAAATCTTCTGCTTGTGCTGTTTGTTCTGCAAGGTCTGGCGGGTGGATTGGGTCGTCTGCATTCTCTGCACCTTCCACGAAGCCTTTTATGTCTATGGTGAATTCTTCTTCGGTGAGTTGTGGTTGGGGTGTGGGGGTGTCGTATTCTGGATTGGGACGAGCAATGCTCGCCCCTACCGTGCCGTGGGGGGGTTCGGAGGGGTTGTCGCTTTTGTTTATTAGGGTGTCTAGGGGTAGCAGGGGTTCGGACGCTTCTTCGGATGCGTTGTGGCATATGGGGGTTTCTGTGGCGTGGGTTTCGTCTGCTGTTGATATTGTGGGTATGTAGGGTGATGATGCGGTAGAGGGTGTATAACGGTATGGGGTTTGATGCTCAAAATCATCCTCGTCATCTTCGATGCCCTCGGCTTGTTGGGATGCCTTACGCTCTAAATAATCCCGCCTTTTTTCTGCTCCGACTTCCACGCCTTTGCGGACGGTTTCTGCCCCGCCCCGCAAAATGGCAAAAATGGATTTGCCTGTGATAACAATAAACAAAATCGCCATTAGCACTATAAAAAGTATATGGGTTGCAATCTCCCCAATAACAAGCACAAAAATCCCAGAGATAAAAGCTCCGATGAACCCGCCATTACTCCATGCCCCCTGCAAAAAGGCTTCTGCCAAATACTGCCCAAAGGTATAGTCATAAGGTTGTCCAAAAGTCAAAATCTGCATAAAGCTGATAATAACAAGAAACAGGGAAATGCCCATTAAAAATTTACCACGTGTTAAAAACTCATTTTGGCGGGACATTATGTACAGGACTGCAACAGCAATCAAAACCAAAGGCAATAAAAACGCCCCAACACCAACCAATCCCATAAACAGGGCAGAAATGCCACGCCCCAACGCTCCACCAACACCCAAAAGGCTAACAACCAAAAATATAGCAAAAAATAACAGCAAAATTACCACAATTTCTCGCCTTAACGCCTTTTTAACAGGTTTTTTATTCTGCACAGGCTTTTTAGCCCCAGCTTTTTTATCCGCCATCGTAACCACTCCAAAAATTTACAAATATTTTTCAAACAGATTTTGCATATTGATAATAATAACTTAAAATGATATAATATTCAAGTGCGTTTTGAATTTAGCCGATAAAAACAACAAGGAGGTGTGACCGTGAGAGAGCTTTATGCACGTAATAAGCCCTTTTTTGACAG
Organism: Defluviitaleaceae bacterium; assembly: GCA_009780485.1. Taxonomy (GTDB): domain Bacteria; phylum Bacillota; class Clostridia; order Lachnospirales; family WRAX01; genus WRAX01. The sequence goes on from WQZZ01000060.1 coordinate 8,060, forward strand.
GTTGGCACTTCTTTTGATTGTGGTTGCCACCGTCTTTGCACTTGTGTTTTTAATGGGCTATGTTGCACCTTTTGTAGCTGGTTTTGTCATCAGCCTAATTTTAAGCCCATTGGTTGACCTGTTACACCGCAAATGGCGTATAAACCGTGGCATATCCGCCGCCGTGCTAATCCTTCTCACAATCGCTGCAATTTTTGCCCTCGGGGGCTGGCTTATCAGCCGTTTGGTGGAGGAAGCAGGGGCTTTGGCACAATCCGTCCCCGAATACATGGAAATTGCCCAAACCAGCGTACAAAACTTGGTAAACGGATGGGGATTTAACATTGACGTAGAGCTTGCCTTTGCCCAAATACTAAGTTTTGCAACAAACCTTTTACAAAGTGTGATAACGGGTGGCAATTTACTAACAGGCATACCCGCCGCTGTTTTTCGTGTACTTCTTGCGATAATTTCCGCATTTTTCTTCATCAAGGACAAACACATAATCAGAGAGCGTATTTTAAGCCTATTCCCAGAACGCATCAAGTCCAGAGGGCGAAAAGTCCGCAAATCCCTAATTTACGCCCTAGGTGGATACATGCGAGGGCAAGGCATTATCATGTCCGTGGTTGCCGTAATTTGCGTTGTCGGGCTTTTAGTCATCGGCTCGCCCTACGCTGTCTTTGTGGGCATCGGCATCGCCATGTTTGATGTGATACCAATTTTCGGCTCTGGCGGTATCCTCATACCCTGGGCAATATATTCTTTTGTCAGTGGCAACACCACCTTCGCAATCGGACTTCTCGCCATTTGGGGCTTAGTTTTCTTAACCCGCCAGCTCCTAGAGCCACGTGTGGTAGGCAACCGCATAGGCATCCATCCAATAGTTCTTCTTGCCAGCATCTACGTAGGCATCACCGTACTTGGACCCGTTGGCATCTTAGCAGGACCACTAATAACACTAATCATCAAAGCGATTATGGAAGCCACCCCAAAAAGATTGGGGGTTGCCGACAGATGAGATTCATAAAAATAGACCAACTTGAAGCTGGCATGACAACCGCCCGCCCAATCTACAACAAACAAGGTGCATTACTTATCAAAAAAGGTCATTCCCTTGAAAGCCGTAACATATCAGCCCTGCATAACATGAAATATGTGGGGATTTACATAGTTGATGCCCTATCCCATGATGTGGACATCGAAGCCGAGGAAATGGTAGACCCAGAAACCCGCCACAATGCCGTTTCTTTGGTGGAAAGTATGTATGCCCAAGCGGCGGATACCAAACTAAGCAAAGCCAGCAACTCCGCTGGTGAAGTAACAGCACTTATAACTGATATTGTAGAGCGGATTTTTGAAAGCGACACCGCCGTTATGAACGTCCCCCTGCTACGCACATTTGACGAATATACCTACCGTCACAGCGTGGATGTGGGTATGCTTACCATAATGCTTGGCAAAGCCATGAACTTGTCCAAAGAAAACCTAATGGAATTAGGCAAATCAGCCTTTTTCCACGACCTAGGCAAAATGTTCGTACCTCTGGAAATTCTCAACAAAGAAGGACGCCTAACCGACAGGGAATACGAAATCATGCAAAAACACACCCAACTTGGTTATGACTTTGTGCGGGACATTTTACATGAAAACAAGTCTGTAACCAGTGGCGTGCTGTTCCACCACGAAAAATATGATGGGACAGGCTATCCCCACAAACTAAAAGGGGAGGACATACCAATTTTCGGTCGGATGATTGCCGTGGCAGATGTTTACGATGCCCTAGGCACAGACAGACCCTACAGGCGGGCATTTTCCCCATCAGAAAGTTACGAAGCCATCCTAGCACAGTCTGGCACCCACTTCGACCCCGACATTGTGCTGGCATTTAGGGACACAATCGCACCCTATCCCGCTGGCATTACGGTCAAACTGTCTAATGGCTTACACGGGCTGGTTGTCCGCAACAACCCCAGCTTCATCGCCCGCCCCCTAATAAAAGTATTTAACCCCGCAAACCCCAGCAAATACAAACTAGCCGACCTAGCCAATGACATGGAAGCCCTGCACATCACAATAACTGGACTTGCGTAAAATACACACAATCATTAAGGAGAGAGTTATGAAGAAAATTATTTTACCCGCTTTGCTGTTAGTTTTTGGTCTTGTGCTATTTGCTGGCTGTGGCAACAGGGACGGCGATGCCAGCCCACTTGTAGGTTCTTGGGACTGGGAAGATACCCTTATCGGCTACTACGTTTTTAACGCAGACGGCACTGGCATCCGCCACTCAGTCAACCATTTTGAATGGCATACAGACGGCGACCTGCTAACCCTAAACTTCGTAAGCGGTCCGCTTTTTGACAGCCATTTCACAAACAACGAACTTTGGACGTGGGTAATGACCGACAACAACACCCTAACAATCACAAGCAGGCATATGGAAGGCTTCACTTGGACTTACACAAGGGGCAACTAGAACATATTAATCACCGTGATGAAGTCGTCGAGACTGTGTCACTCGTTCAATCGGGTGTTGATATGTCTTGATATGCCCTTGGTTAAGCTAATCAACAAAATTTCAGAAAGGGAGAGGGCGTGGGGCTTGCCCCGCTCTTGTTCTATCTCTCTTTCTTTTCTTTTTGTTTGCTCTTGTTTTGTTTAAGTATATGGACACCAAATGACCTGCCAAATGTATCATCAAATCAACCTCCAAATAGACACAAGTTAGCACAAAGTATTTTATGTTACCTAAATCTCACTTAATAAGCTATGATAATATTATAACATACCCAAAACCAACATTTACTCTACAATTTAATTAAAAGTCTTGAAATCCCATAGAATTTGTGCTACAATAAAAACATGGATAAAATCGAAGCCCTTCTAGCTGGCAAACCCGAGCTGGTGCTACACGACATCAAAATCAACTTCCAAAACCTACATTTGGTTTTGCCCTGCTGGGAATACTTGGAAAGCTATCGCCAAGGCATTTTAGAATACATGGCGTATCGGGTGGAGGATTTTGCATATCCTAAAATAACCACAAACAGAGATGCTAAGACGTATTTTAAGCGTCTTGAAAGGTTTCGCAAGGGTAAGGTGCCAGAGGGTTTCGTACCCAGCTCATCCTTCTGGCTGGTGGACGGCACAAACTACCTTGGAAGCGGTGATGTGCGTCACCATCTCAACGAGAGCCTGTGCAGACTTGGCGGGCATATCGGCTATTCCATACGCCCATCCGCTTGGAAGCAAGGGCTTGGCACAATCCAGCTAAGTTTGCTTCTGGATGAAGCAGAAAAACTCGCCATCACCCGCCCCACGATAACCTGCTTTGACGATAACATTGCATCCATCAAGGTTATCGAGAAAAACGGTGGCATTAGGGTAAACATGATAACAAACCGTGTTCGTGGCGAAAAAAGACTAACCCGTATTTATGAAATTGATTTAACGAGGAGGCAA
>WQZZ01000061.1 GCA_009780485.1 Defluviitaleaceae bacterium
AATTTCATCATTGTCAACAAAGGCTAGTTGATAGGCAATTGCGGCTTCAAAAATCTGCCCTGCCAGCTCCTCCCGCTTTTTATCGCTTAACTTCTTGGAGTCGTTGATGCCAGCAATGGTAAGACCCACGGGCATAATAACGGTAGCAGCAACCACAGGACCCGCCAATGGTCCCGCACCTGCTTCGTCCACCCCACAAATTGCAGAATAGCGGTCGCTGTACTTGTCCTCAAAAAACAGCATCTTAGAAAGCCTATCCGCTTCCATCATATCTCTATTATGCCTATTTTTGTAACTTTCAACCATCTTTCGTACGCCCGTTCGGTGGTCGGCTGAAAAACGCTCTAAAAGCAAGGGTAAATCATCTACCCCTGCACGTTCTAGCATCAGTTTTATATCGGCAATTTTCACGTGAAACATCACCCCAATAACCATTATATCATAAAAAATAAGGACGCACAATGTGCGACCTTACATAAGTTAAATACTATCCAAGCGTTTTCAATCTATTTTCTGCCCACATCTGAACAGGAAACAGTACAAAGTATGCAATGCCGATTGCGTATATCATAGGTAATATGCTAATCATTAAGTTGAGGATAAAAAGTTCATTTCCGTAATCCGCAAGCCAAGATGGTAGAACGCCCGCAACTAATGCGACCAAAAATGCAACCGCACCAGTAGCGATAGCCACTTTCATATTACCTTTAACAGCCAGCACAAATCCTTCTAGCTCATCTTTTGAAAACTGATGTGCTTTCTTGAAACTACCAGAAAAATATACTCTTAATAACTTAGCATTGCCAGAAAGTTGCGAAAAAACCACCAAAGGAATTAGGACAAAGGCAAGCGAAGGAACATCTATCAGTACAAGAATATCCGAAAAAGCCGAGGAATTCAAGGCTCCATTAAAAAGAAGCCCAACCAAAACCAACATTACAGAACCAATCAACATCAACATAATCACAAAACCTCTTTTCTTTCCAAAACACTCCTAAGCTTACCATTGATGATAAGCTTAGGAGTGCAAAATTGGCGTATATCTCACTACTTTCAACGAAAATCGTAGATAATTACCATGGTTCTATTTGGTGTGATTACATAGTCATTAAAATTCTGCCAACTAAATGTGCCTGCATAAGGAACTACTAAAAATGGCAAATCACCTATTTCCGTTTGTAGAATACCTAAATCATGTGCCGTTACCGACAACAAAGACAAGAATACGAAGTCATTCATGTGGTAGAAGTCTTCAAACCCCTTTCTGATGTCCTCCAAGTAACCAGATGGAACATTAGATAGATATTCACTTAATAGACTTGCAAGAAAGACTAAATCTTCCATGTAGTCCTCAATTGGTCGCCCAGATTCATTAAGCATCTCAAGTAGCTCTGGTATTGCATACTCTGGCACTTCCATGACGGGTTCTGCTTCCAACATCACTTGCAAAAACTCATCTTGATTTTGTGCGTAAAACAATGGATGTAAAGTAAAATTACCACTGACATATTCTTCACTTTCACAAGCCATTAAGGGTAAAGCGAAGAAAGTCATCAATGCAAGCAACAGCCAATTTCGTTTAGAAATATTCACTTAATGTCACCTCCGCCATACATGAATTAACAAAGACAATTGCCTAGCCAATCACATAATCTATCACACCACAATATCCAGCACCTATCAGAATGGACAGGGTCATTAGGTCTACCAGCTCCTGGACCACCATCACAAACCATATCCTGCCAAAAAGGTGAAAAAGTAAATCCATACTCTTGCTCCACAGCAAGAGTATAATTACCCTCGTTTTCCAATTGGTAAGATGCAGTATCTGCGAACATTGTAACAGCACCAACAGAAACGACCAAAGTTAGCATAAGGGCTAACATGCTTACAAATTTCTTTTTCACAAATATTACCTCCTAAAAATAGTTTGTGGGTCGGTGTCAAAAAGATGCTCGGTCGACCTTACATATTAGCGAAATTCTGCACCAATCCCAGTTGATATGTACAGGAAGAACTTCCAATATCATTTTATCAAAGATAATGTCACCTGTCAAGAGTTTTTTGAAATTTTATCCAAACATTTAACTACATGTTAAAATCTATAAAATTGACTAACTCATAATTTATATGTATTGTGGAATAGTAATGTACAAGTTAAATTTTATGAGGTGAGGGATATGACAAAGAAAAAAATTAGCCCTTTGCGGGCTACGAAAATTTTGGTTATAGCGGCTCTAGGGCTTTTGGCTTTGGTGTTCGCATTGCCTGTGGCACAGACGGTTTTTGGGGCAGAAAAGATGCTACCAATCTACTCCGTAGAAACACCAGAAAAGGTGGTTGCCATCACATTTGATGCCGCTTGGGGAGCAGAGGACACAGACATACTTATCGAAATTTTGGCAGAATACGATTGCCGTGCAACATTTTTCATCTGCGGATATTGGGTCACAAAATACCCAGATGCAGTGAAAAAATTCCATGAAGCGGGGCATGACATTGCAAACCACGGCGACACACACGCCCATGTGGCAAGCCTAAACTTTCAACAGAATGTAGAGGAGATTGCCGCCGCCCACACCCGTGTTTTGGGGCTGTTGGGCATAGAAATGGACTTGTACCGCCCGCCTTATGGAGAGTATAACAACACAGTACTGGAAGCCGCCAAATCTTTGAATTATCACACAATTCAATGGGATGTAGACAGTTTAGATTGGAAGCGACCAACGCCAGAAGCCATGACGGAGCGGGTTATCAACCACAAATCTTTGCAAAATGGCTCAATTTTGCTGTTTCATAATGACATACCAGAAACACCCATAGCCCTACGAAAAATCTTAGCAGAGTTGAAGAACAAAGGTTACGGTTTCGTGCCTGTTTCAGAGCTTATTCACCGTGGGGAATATAAGTTAGACCACGCAGGAAGGCAGATACCACTATCCCAGTAAAATGGGCGGGGTCAGGTTTCGGCAAAAACAGCCGAAACTTATTGCACCCCACCCTACATAAGTTTATGATGTCCCCCAAATTTCTTCATGCCATCTGGTGAAGGTTTGGGGGTCGCTTGCGTCCATTAAAAAATCTTGCTCTAGCTGGCTTGCTGGTATTGGACGGCTAAAATAAAAGCCCTGTAAATATTCCGCACCCATTCTTGATAAAATGCGGGCTTGTTCTAAAGTTTCCACGCCTTCCACACAAACCACATAATTCATAATGTGGGCAAGATTAATTAATGTGTTCAAAAAGTTTTCACTGGTTTTATCGGTTTCTATGTCAGTCACAAAACTTCGGTCAATTTTAAGTTTGCAAATGGGCAAATGACGCAAATGCCCTAAGCTGGAGTATCCCGTTCCGAAATCATCTAGGGCTATACGTGTGCCAAGCTGTCGTAAGTCCTCCAAAACGCTTTCGCCACTTTGGGAAGACATTACAACACTTTCCTCTGTTAGCTCCAGATAAATATTTGATAGAGAAAGGCTATTGTTTTGCATAATTTCCAGCACTTCCTTGGCTACATTGCCACTGGAAGCCCTCTGCGGTGACATATTGATGTTTATTGTAAACTCCTCATTTTGTGTAAGTTTTTTCCAAATGGCACATTGGACAGCGGCGGTTCTAAACACCCAAGTTTCTACAAGATGAAAAACGCCTAGGTTTTGCAGGGCTGGTATCACATCTGCTGGGGAAACTATTTGCCCGTCTGCGTTACGCCAACGTAACAATGCCTCTGCACCCACAAACATATTGTGGGCAACCGAGAAAATAGGTTGATAAAACACCTCAAAACATACAAATCCAGCATCAACGCTGGATAGTAGGGCGGCTTCTAGAAAAATCCGCTTGGCATGGGCTTCTCTGTAATCCTCTACATAAAACCTTACTGCATCTTTTTGTTCTTTGGCTTTTGTAAGTGCCATTTCTGCGTTCATCAAAATGTCTGTAGGTTCTTCCCCTGCCACAAAGTCGGCAACACCAATAGATACAGTCATTTTTATAAATGCGTCACCAAACAAAATGCCACCACTGGTTATTTTTGGTATTGTTTCGCAAAGCCACTTGGCATGGTCTTTTTCCTGTCCACAACTAGAAATTGCAAAGAGGTTGTTTCCGAAGTGATATAAAAACTCCGTATCACGTATCAACCCAGATAGTATATTTCCAAACTCTGACATAATCCTATCGCCTACACTTAAGCCGTGGATGGAATTTATGGCAGAAAAGTTATCAATATCAATTAGGATAATAAAACCGCCTTTTCCACCAAAATTACTTGTATCTTCCGACATGACTTGATAACCACGCTGTAAAAATACAAGGCGGTTAGGCAACCCGCTCATTTTGTTGGCTTTTCCAGTTTCCTGTGTATACTCTCTAAAATTAGCCATTTCGTCTAGATTTATAATCGAACCCACAATAATCCGAGTGCCTGCTATTTCCGTGGTAGAGGTTTTGCCGAGCATCGCCACCCAGATATAGGTGTTGTTATCTACAATAATTCGTACTTCCGTTCTAAACTCATCACTTTCTCCAGATATTACTTTTTCGATGGACGATATAAAGGTCGGGCGGTCGCTGGGTACAATGTGATTTAACCATGTATCTCTGCCATTCTTAAATTTGCGGGAAGGTATCTTTAACAGGTCAAAAACTTCTGACGAAAATTCGTATACATCTTTTGTAAGGTCAAAAACAAATGTGCAGGCAACAGTTCCGTTGATTATCAGCTCGTTAAGCTCGTAGCGACGCATATCATCTGTAATATCTGTTATTGAGCCAGCGAGTAAGGTTGACTTTCCGCCATCTTCCCGCTGACTTTTGCCACGCAAATGTAACCAGCGTACACAATGTGCAGCATGGTCTATAATTCGTATTTTAATATCCAAAAAATCTACTTCGCCTATTTTTATCTGATTAAAAACCTCAAGGGTTTCTTGTTTTGTGTCATTGTCCATTATTATGGAGGAGAGCCATTCTATTCCGTCTTCCATCACAGTGTCATCTAAGGCAAGATGCTGAGCAAAAGCTTCGTTGAATGTAAAAGTGTCAGCCACAAAGTCGTAAATATAGGTAAACTTTACTGCCCCTTCTAAAATTAGAATGCTTATTTTATCGCTTTTTTTCACTTTGTCACTCCCCCTATAAATTCCACTTGCAAAAAATGCTAACCCGATGTATAATTATCCTCAGTATACACTAAACACGCTATCTTTTCAATAGTCAATTTAAGGGGGTACATATGAACAGAAAAGTTTTGGTTGTTGATGACGAAAAAAATATTGTAGATATTGTGGCGTTTAACTTGCACAAAGAAGGGTATGAGGTTGTGGTTGCCCGTGATGGGGAAGCCGCCTTGTTGGCTTTTGAGCAAGAAGCCCCAGACCTGGTGCTTTTGGACATTATGATGCCAAAAATGGATGGTTTTGAAGCCTGTAAAAAAATTAGAGAGCGTTCCCAAGTACCGATTATTATGCTTACGGCCCGTGCGGAAGAAGTGGACAAAGTGCTTGGTTTGGAGCTTGGTGCGGATGATTATGTTGTCAAACCCTTTGGGGTTAGGGAGCTTTTGGCAAGGGTGAAAGCCAATTTACGCCGTAAAGATACGCCAGACGAACCTGAAAAAGAAGCACCCCAAAGCCTGTTGGAATTTGGTGAAATTGTTATTGATACGGCACGTTATGAGGTGCGTCGTGGAGATGAACCTATAGACCTTACCCATCGTGAATATGAGCTTACAAAATATTTAGCCACCCATGACGGACAAGTTTTTTCTCGTGAACAATTATTGGAGCGGGTTTGGGGTTATGAGTACTTTGGGGATGTCCGCACGGTTGATGTCACCATCCGACGCTTACGTTCCAAGCTAGAGGAAAACCCAGAAAGCCCCAAATATATTCTGACCCGCCGTGGCGTTGGGTATTATTTTAAGTCATAGGGCGGATTTTGTATGAGTATTCGTTGGAAGCTGGTAATAATCAGTGTGGCGTTGGTTTTTATAGTGATGGTGGCAATCGGCACTTTTATTTTGTATGCCCTTAGACTTGATGCGGAAAACACCGCAAGATTAGAGCTGTCCCATTGGGCAGACCACCTACGCATAACAGTTATAGACGACGCCTTCACCTTTGCCACCGACCAAGATGATTTAGAAGATAGGATTATAAACAATTTTGAGCCATTGGTTACACAACGTTTCCCTGCAGGTATGGAAGCCTTTGTTATCACGGCAATCGGACCTCCTCTAACTTTGGACACCAATGCCCAGCCTCGTGGACATTATGCAAGCATTACCCGAAGTGTCATAACTGCCGCACTTGCTGGTAACACCCAATTTGACACAGCAAGAAGTTATCCAAATCCCTTTGGGGAGATGGTTTCTTGGTTTGAATATGCAGAACCCGTTTTTTTAACCAACTACGAATATCCCGATTTTGTGGTATACCTTCGTATGTCTGCCGACGAATTTTTTGATGGCTTGGATACCACAAGGAACATTATCGTACTTAGCTCCGCCATGGCACTGGGTGCAGCCACCCTACTTGCCATTGTTTTTTCTGTGCCATTGACAAAAAACCTCTTTCATCTTAACAGCGAGATTAAAAACTTTAAGGTGGTGGCAGGCGAGGCTACCAAAATCGAATTAAAAGGGGCAAATGATGAAGTTGGAGATTTGGCAGAAAGCTTTAATACCATGAGTCACCAGTTGCGTCAAGGTATGATAGAAATGACTAACGAAAAAAACAAAATGGAAATTATTATGTACAACATGACGGATGGGGTTCTTGCTTATGATGCTAGGGGTATGATTATACATAGCAACCACGCTTGTGAAGAACTACTTGCCATTGAAAGACTTGTGGAAATGTCCATGGAAGAACTTTTTGCCATGCTGGATATTGTGATACCTGAAGAAGGCATTAGTAGCATGTAAGACATAACCATAAGCCGTGGGGAAAAGTTTTTGAACGCCAGTTTTAACGCCCATAAAAATGCCAAAGGTGAAATCCAAGGGCTTATTATCGTTTTACAGGACATTACCCGCCATATGCGTCTGGACAATATGCGTAAAGAATTCGTTGCCAACGTGTCCCACGAATTGCGGACACCTCTTACCACCATTAAAAGCTATGCGGAAACCCTAATGGACGGTGCGGCAGAAAATCCAGACCTGCGTAATGAGTTTTTAAGTGTCATTGACAGCGAAAGTGACCGCATGGCGGTGATAATCAAAGATTTGTTGGAATTGTCCCGCTTTGATGATAAGCGTATGGAGTTTGACATGGAGTTGCGGGACATGGTGCAACTGCTTATTAAAAACCTTCACAGCCACGCCATAACTGCGGAGAAACAAGGCAAAACCATCACCTTCCACAGCGACATTGCAAGGGCAGATATTATGATGGATTCGGCACGAATTGACCAAGTTATAAACAACATTGTGTCCAATGCCTTGCGTTATAGCCATGAAGGCGCACAAATCCAAGTAGAGTTGCAACAACGTGGCTTGTTTTACATGGTTTACATACACGACGACGGCATCGGCATACCAAAGGAAGATTTGCGAATGATTTTTGAACGCTTTTACAGGGTAGACAAAGCGAGAAGCAGAGAGCTTGGTGGCACAGGGCTAGGTTTGTCAATTGCCCGAGAAATAATGGAAGGGCATGGCGGAAGAATTCACGCTAGTAGCGAACTGGGTGTTGGCACCACCATGACCTTACGTTTCCCAAAACCATAGCATCAATTGTAGGGGCAAGCATTGCCTGCCCCATTTCTGGCATGAAGTTGTCATACAGCTTACCTAATTTATATTAACAAACAATTGCCCCATATCGCCACCAACGTCCCAGTAAATGAGATACCAGCCTTGTGAAGTAAACTTATATCCTCCTAGAACAGATTGGTATTCATCCCATCTAACATTTTCCAGTAAAACACTGGGGTTATGCAGCACCATATAATCCTCAATTCCACGATATAACGGCACAATGTACACAACAAAATCACCTACAAACCCATCTTGTTGCCACACTTCGATAATAGAACCAACATCCACGCTTATAAAGTGAATTTCGTCCCCTTCAAAACCTTGGCTTTGTAACACATGGTATCTTAGGTCTTGGACAGGTATGCCATCAACATTCAGAATAAGGGATTGCGGAATGTGTAGGGGGCTTGGGCGTCCGCCAGACATAACCAAAGACACCACGACCACCACACCAATCAAAGCCACAAGCCCAACCGCCCTAAGTAGCGACGAAAGTCTTTCTTTTCTTTTATCTTCATCCGTTCTAACCCAAGACTTCACGGTTCCACCTCTTTTTTTGTATAGGGTAATGCACTGTTTTTGAATATATATGTGATACTTCCAAAGCTTCTTTCGCACACTTAAGATTTACCATTCATTTATTTTCATTATATAATTTGCTTTCGGTAAGGCGTACTAAGCAAGTACAGATTACAAAGATATAAATATCATATTTTTTGTGTGTTTTTTAATATAGGCTTCATATCATCAGGCGGGGATGCCGTAAAGGTTTTGCTTGATAAAGATGCCAAAACCCCCGTAAGTTTAGGGAAGACTAGCTTGTGGGCATGTAACATTTGTCGCCCCGCCCCTTTCCCGCCATATTTTGTATCACCCAACAAGGGATGATTGATACTTTGCAAATGAACCCTAATTTGGTGGCTTCGTCCTGTGTGTAAATGAATTTCCAACACAGTCGCATCCCTTGTGTATTCATAGTACAGCGGAATTATTTGGGTGTGGGCAATCTTACCCTCCCCTTCCGTAATTTTGGCGACATTTCGTGTCTTATCCTTGGTGTGGTTGCCCCGCAGGGTCATTTCCTTGTCAATCCTGCCGTGTGCGATACCGATATAAACTTTCTGTATTTTTCGGTCGTGTATAAGTTTTGACAAAGCTTGTGCTGCTGGTAGGGTTTTGGCACAAATCGTAATACCTGTAGTATTTTTATCCAAGCGGTTTACCGTTACAGGCTGAAAGTCCCCCTCCCCACGCAACCGACCCACCAGAGAATCCCCCCCTAAACTGTCAGGCTGTGCGGACAGGTTGGCTGGTTTGTTTAGTAAGATAACATGGTCGTCCTCGAAAATCACATCAACTTCACCAGCGGGAAATTCATGCACAGGTGCTGCAAATTTGTCAATGGTTTCTTGGGACACAAAAAACCTTACCACATCACCTACAACCAGCAAATGTGAGCCGTCCGCCTTTTTCCCGTTCAAAGTAATGCTTTTCTTACGCAAAAGCTTTTGCACAAAGGACTTGGGTGGCTTTCCAAGATGCCTATGTATAAATTTGTCCAGCCTCTGTTCTGCTTGGTTTGTATTAATCACAATCTCCTGCATCTAAAACTCCGAGGTGCAAGCGGGGCAACGGGTTGCCTTTTCGTTTACAGCCGTTAAGCAACGAGGACAAAGTCTTTCAGGGGCTTCTGGTGCTTTTACCGCATCTTTCTTCACATATTTTGTTAGCCTGTTCATAATTCGCACAAATATAAAAATTATTAATGTCATTATTAAAAAGTTTATAGCAGAGGTTAAAAACGAGCCGTAAGCAACATCCGCCCCCGCCACATTAAGGTGCAGATTATCAAAGTTTGTGTTTGCGAAAATACCCAAAAGAGGTGATATTATGTCATCAGTAAAAGAAGTTATAAGCCCTTGGAAGGATGCACCAATCAAGACACCTATTGCCATGGACATCATATTACCTTTTAGGGCAAATTCCTTAAATTCATAAAAAAACTTCTTAATCATTTCTGCTCCTTTTTGCCGTTCTTCGTGCCAGAAAATCCCCACCAATTAGTCTCGCCTTTACGAAACATGATGAACCCAGCCCTTTTCAGTACATTTTCTGACTTTGCATTATCCTTTTCGGTTTCCGCAGTAACCATACTTACACCTTCTTGCTCTAAAGCCCATTTTGCCAAGCCTTTGATGGCTTCGGTCATATAGCCTTGCCCTTCAAAACAGGTATTTAGCCCATACCCAATTTCTACCGTACGCCCGAAGTCTGGTGGGTTTTTGAACGCACACGAACCCACCACAACACGGTCAGCACGACGAATAATAAGCCAAAAGGCATGGAACAACCAATTTTGCTGGTCTGCATCGGCTCTCATTGCCTGTTTTTGTACAATGTGAGAAATAGAACCCGCAGATTTTGTGTGACAATTCAACTGTCTTTCCAATGCGGGGGTGTCATTAACCCACAACCCCATTTGTTGAGAAGTTAAGGGGATAATTTCTAATCTCTCTGTGGTAATCATTTGTTATCACCGCTATTTAACCAATGCAAATATGCACTAATAAAATTGTCCAAAGCCCCGTCCATGACGGCATTTACATTGCCCGCCTCAGCGTTTGTGCGGTGGTCTTTAACAAGGTTGTATGGGTGAAAAGTGTATGTGCGTATTTGGCTGGAAAAACCGATGTCTTTCACTTCCCCCCGCAATTGGGTAATTTTGTCGCTTTGCTCCTGCATTTTAATCTCCAAAAGCTTGGCACGTAGCATCTTCATTGCCGCATCACGGTTTTTGTGCTGGCTACGCTCGTTTTGGCATTGTACGACGATGCCCGTGGGCATATGGGTTATACGTATTGCGCTGTCAGTTTTGTTTACGTGCTGACCGCCAGCTCCACTCGCCCTATAAGTGTCCACACGCAAATCTTCTGGGTTTATGTCGACCTGTTTATCGTCTTCCACTTCTGGCAAAATGGAGCAGGATGCAAAGCTGGTATGCCGTTTGCCTGCCGTGTCAAAGGGGGACAGGCGTATAAGACGGTGAACCCCTGCTTCACCTTTAAGATAACCATAGGCGGCAGGACCGATAATTTCAAGGGTGGCAGACTTTATACCCGCCTCATCCCCGTCTAAATAGTCTAGTAGATTGGCTTCGTAACCCTTAGCTTCTGCCCAACGGGTGTACATTCTCAAAAGCATGGCAACCCAGTCGCAAGCTTCTGTACCTCCAGCCCCAGCGTGGAGG
>WQZZ01000062.1 GCA_009780485.1 Defluviitaleaceae bacterium
GTGGTTGTAGGTACAATTAACAGCCTTGGTCGCCAAATTACGGCACTTAACCGTCAAATATCTGTTTTGGAGCTGGATGGTAGCAATGCCAACGACCTGCGTGACCAAAGGGCGTTGCTTATCGACCAGTTATCTGGGCTTGTTAATATAGAGGTTCGTGAAATTGAAATGAACCCAGATTTTGCAGCAGGACGCACCACAGACCCGAGAGATTCTAGACGAGAGCTTCTAATTCTGATTGACGGCAACCAATTTGTGCAACATTTTAATATGAATGGGCTGGAAGTTCGCACCCGTACCCTAAGTGATGGTGTAAGCCGTGTTGCCCGTAACCCAGAAGAATATCAAGGTTTGTATGAAGTGGTTTGGTCTAATGGTCGAAGTTTTAATATGTACTCTCCAACCCTTAGAGGGGAGCTTGCAGCACTTATCAACCTGCGTGATGGTAATGGTGGCAGTTTTGGTAATTTTAACACTGCCCCAGGTTCATTTACGCTTACTAACCCCGCAGGTATGCCAGCCCCAACCGTTTTCCCTTATATTCCAGCCTTTGAAAGCCCTAACCCCAATATACTACATTTGGAGTTTGGTCCAAACAGCCGTGTAGATATGGCAAATACAGGTATTATCACCATAAGGGATGCAAATGGCATAAATCGTCAAATTAGATACACTGAATTTAGACTAGAATTTGATGCAAACGGCAACCCTGTGGCTGGTTGGTTTAATCTTTATGAAGCTGATAACCAAGCCCCACCACTAGATTTTGTTACACTTACAACTAATCCGCAAGAAATTACTGTTGGACGCACCACGTCTTATATGGGTATTCCCTACTTCATGGCGAGGCTTAACGAGTTGGTACGCACCAAAGCTGCCGCATTTAATGAAGGTAGATTTTTGAACGGTCAACCCATCAACGGGGTTACTGGGCATATGGATGCTTATGACCGCAACGGCATCCGTGCCTCTGACTTTGCGGCTGGCGGTGCTGGCTTTCTTATGTCCCACCGCACTGCTGGGGGTAACAATTTTGCTAACTTTGTACCACCTGCGGGTGCGTCTGCCAATTGGACATTTAACTATTTCAACATAACCGCTGGTAATTTTATGATAAATCCGCAACTGTTGGCAAATCCAGACCAACTGGCAGTAGCTCTTGACCCGTCAGACGTCCCTGGTGATGGCAGAGTTACCGAGGGTTGGGGTGCGATTACCGAAGAACGTGGCTTGTTTAGAGAAGGTCGTTTAGGTGACTTTATCTCCGCCATTACAGGTGACTTGGGTATCGCAGGCAGACAAGCCCAAAACTTTAGCAGAAGTTACACGGAGCTTATGACAACGGTGGAAAACCAACGCCGTGCCGTGTCTGGCGTATCTATGGACGAAGAAGTTGCCCATATGATACAACATCAACTTGTTTTCCAAGCCGCTGCCCGTCTTTTCTCTGTTATCGATAATATTTATGAAACCATGATTAACAGAATGGGAGCTTGGAGCTAATAATACTCGTAAAGTGTAGCGTATAGGGGGAAAATAAATGCGTATAACAAATTCAATGACAACAAATAGATTGCTTATGAACCTTAACCGCAATGCCAACAATGTTGACAGGCTTTTTATGCAGCTTTCCAGCGGAAAGGTTATCCAGCGTCCGTCTGACAATCCAATTGTGGCAAGCCGTGCCTTGCGTTTTCGCACCAATGTGACAGAAGTGCAACAACATCAGCGTAATGTTGCACAAGCTCAATCTTGGATGGAAGTTAGTGAGCAGAACCTGCACAATATCACAGAAATTTTAACAAGAACAAGAAGCGAATTGATGGTGCAAGGTGCTTCTGGGACGCATACCTTCCAAAACCGCCAATCTATCGGGCGTGTGGCGGAACTTATGTTTCAACAAATGAAAACGGAGCTTAATGGCACTTTTGCTGGGCGTTATGTGTTCTCTGGCTTCCGCACAGACCAGCCACCAATTATCACTCAAAACAACTTAAATTCTCCAGGTACAAACGATATTGAGTTTAGGATTTCAAAACCAATAAACCACACCAATATTCAAGATGCGGAGGTTGTGTTTTGGCGTAACCCAGCTAGCACACCACCCTATCAATTGGAAGTTATTGCGACCCATGAATGGCTAAATCGTTCAGACCGCACCCAAGACACAAACTGGGAAAACCAAGCACCAGATATTGAGGTCACTGAAATAGGCACAGCTACTTCACGTCAGGGCATTAATATTTTGCGTCTACCCTACAATCAAGTTTACGATGAAGCTACAGGTTTGCCCATTCGTGAGTTTACTCAAATGCCAGAATTTACTGTTGGTGGTGTAAATATTTTTGGAGCTGGTGAACCCGTTCCGATGAGCATTAATGGTCCTGGTAATCCTTTTGAAGAAGCCTTTGTCAACGGTACACCTGTCTTTATTGTAGAAACAGGCGAAGTGCTTATACCAGAAGGCTATATGGCTGATTTTCGTGCAGGAAATGTAGAACTGAATTACGCAATTAACGGTGTTTTCCGAGACGAATTAAACCCAGTTGTCTTTTTTGATACCGAACGTGAGTTGAACGGTCAAATCACTATGTTTAGCCAAAATAACCAAGAGTTGCAATTTGAAATGGGGGTAAACACCCATCTAACTATCAACACACAGGCTCGACATGCCGCTCCGTGGCAAATGTTTGCGGATATGAGCAGCCTAATACGTTGGGTAAACAAGGTCGAAAACCGTCCAGACTTAGACACTAATAGCGAAATCGCTGCCAGAGAGCGCGCCTTCTTCGGCGAGCAACTTTACAGCAAATTTACTAACAGCATGGCACGTTTTGATGCCCATATGCAGACGACAACAACCGAGTTTACCGCACTTGGTAGCCGTATGCAACGTATGGAGATGATTTCTGTTCGCCTAGACGAAAACGAAGACACCTTCAGAGCCTTGCGTGACGAAAACGAAAACATTGATTATATCGAAGTGCTAATGCGTCTTAATGCCGCAGAAGCGGTTTTCCAAGCTGCCATGCAAATAGGTGCCAGGGTAAACCAACTTTCCCTTGTTAATTTTATCTAGTTGTTTTCATATACGCCCCCACGTGACTAGCAGGTGGGGGCGAAAACCGTTTAAGAAAGGAGCTTTCAAATGACAATAGCCACCAAAAACTTTGGTGAAATTGAAATTAACCCTGCTGACGCAATAAACTTTGAGGAGGGTCTGCCAGGTTTTCACGAGAATAACCAATTTGTCGTGCTTTTTCAAGAACCAGAGGAGGGCGAACCCAATCCAATATCCTTCCTTCAGTCTGTTGACAACGATGAACTTTGCTTTGTATTGGTCGATATGTCAAATTTTTATCCAGAATACGCCCCATCCATTCACCCGTTTATTGAGAAGGAAGAATTTGATGTGGCAACCACCGCAATATATAACATAGCCACTGTTTTTGAAGATATGTCAGACACCACCGTAAACTTAAAAGCCCCAGTGCTGATAAATTACGACAACAAACAAGGTAAACAAATTATATGTCAGGGGGATGAGTTTCCCATACGTGTCAAGTTGTTTCAGCCAAATGAAGTAGGGGAGGGGGACGAATAATGTTAGCCCTAACCCGCAGAAAAGGCGAAACCATTGTGATAGGTGACGACATTATCATCACGGTATTGTCGGTTGCAGGGGATACTGTAAAAATTGGCATAGATGCCCCAAGAAACATTCCAGTAAACCGCCAAGAAGTTTATTTGCAGATACAGGAACAAAACAAACAAGCTGCCGAAACCACAGTAAAAGATGTTTCGGAGCTTGTCAAATTAATGGTACGCACAAAAAAGTAGGGTGGGGGAATTTGCCCCACCCATTTATATAAGGAGAATAAAAATGAAATTAAAACCAATAGACCCAAAAGACCTACAAATTAACCCCATCACCATGTTTTCCCAGCGTTGGCCGCTTTTAACCGCAGGCAATAAAGAAAGTGGTTTTAACACCATGACAATTGCTTGGGGTCACATTGGCTCGATTTGGGATGGGCTTGGTCTGCCGACTGTATCCGTTTATGTTAGACCCCAACGCCATACCTTCGGTTTTATGAACCAAAATGAAATGTTTACGGTGTCGGTTTTGCCAACTGCTTTCAAAGAACAACTTACCTATCTGGGTCGCACCAGCGGGCGGGACGAGGATAAGGTGGCAAAAGCAGGACTAACCCCCGCCTTTGCCCACAATACCACCTATTTTAGTGAGGCAGAAATGGTATTTATTTGCCGAAAATTATACCAATCTCCATTAATCCATGAAAGTTTCGTGGATACGGCTGTGCGTGACCGCACCTATCCCCAAAAGGATTACCACACACAATATATTGGGGAGATAGTGGAAGTGTTGGTATAAAATTCAAAAAAGGTGGGGACAAAAGCCCCTGCCTTAGACTGATGACAAGCCCTTATGCCCGTTATTGCGAGCGAAGCGAAGTAATCCCTCGTATGCAGGCAAGAGATTGCTTCGTCGCTTCGCTCCTCGCAATGACGGACAAAATACAACACAAGGCGGGGGCAAAAGCCCTCGCCTTGTGTTTATTCAGGTTTATGTTTTTCTTTCCTTTGTTTTACTTATTCTGAGTGTAATTCTCCTCTCTGATTTGTGTCAAGGCAAATTGTGCTTGACAATGAGACCTAAGAGATGTTAGAATTATCTTAGGTCTGTTTTGGACTTGTACGGTGTTGCCTGTCTGGTATTCTGCCAAGAATTTGTGCAGACAGGCAACTTTATACAAGTCAGTCACGAATTGTAGCATGGGAGGAGGGATTTGGCTTTTGCCTTAGCCCTTATTTATATTTTACAGGCTGATT
The DNA here is from genome assembly GCA_009780485.1 of Defluviitaleaceae bacterium. Taxonomy (GTDB): domain Bacteria; phylum Bacillota; class Clostridia; order Lachnospirales; family WRAX01; genus WRAX01. Next base: position 4,855 of record WQZZ01000062.1, read on the forward strand.
ATGTAGTTGTCAAGCCTTTTTTGAAAATAATTGGAACTTTTTGCAATACCATTTTCAATCGGAATACCCTCAACTGGTAGGGGCGGGCATTGCCCGTCCTACTTATGCAGACGATACCGTACAACCCCAAGGAATAGTGCCAGCAGACATGGGGCGGGTAATGCCCGACCCTACCAAATACCCCCCACCATTGTGAGATTAAGTCGCAATGGTGGGGGTGTTATTTTGTTATCTGCTTACACGAAGGTCGTCAATAAAGAGGGTCTTTGTGGTGATTGCCGTGTCCATAATCAGCTCCATGGTGGCTATTTCCCCTTGCAACCCAGTAAAGCGGTTTGATGGTATAGGCAATATTTGCAAAACAGGTTCATAATCACCCGCAATTAGTTGAAAGATAGGTGTAAACAAGGGTGTCACAATTGGACTTGGTACACCACCAAGGTCATCAACATGGATTTGTGCGGTGTTACCCGATACATCTGTTAAACGAAGGTAGAAACCAATGTTTGCTTGGGTGGATGTTGTCAGTGACATATAGATTATATCGCCCATACCCACCGTGCCATCAGCAAAATTCATTGTAAAGGTAGGGTTTTGGTTTTCGTCGCCCCATTGCAATTGCAACACACGGTTATGGTTGTTAATTCTACCTGGCATCCGCACGATAGTCCAGCTTGATAGGTCGTGGGCGGTATATGCTACAAGTCCTGTTGTGGAATGTGTTAAATTGAAACTATTTTCAAAATCGTCCAGTAAGACAATGGTGCTGTCCATGAAGTCTATCACATAATAAGTGGCGGGTAGCCATTCTTCCCCGTGGGTAAAATATCGGAACAGGTTGGTATATTCTTGCCTGTCAAACAAAGTTGCTTCTAGGAAAGCACCTATAAGCACCTTTCCTGCCATTTTTTGTTCGTCCATGTTCATCCGCATACGGCGGTTGCCAATCATACTCATAAGACCAGAAGCGTCGTTCACCCAAATACTGTTAAACTGCCCATGGTTGGCGTGTTGTAGCCACACGCGTGCTTTTATGCCCTCGTCTGCCACGCACACACGGCGGTACATATCCGCACCCATAAAGCTAAACACATCTTTGTCATGTCCGCCGTGTATGGCAAGGTAGTTGACACCTGTAAGATATACTTCCAGCCCCGCAGGGTCGTATTGGCGATGGGTTGGGGCAATTGCGATAGCGGTGTTGATGCTGAAAGGGAAGTTAAATTCCATCATTCCGTTACTTGGGTAATGGGTCATATCTGCAAAAGCAGCCGCCAGTGCCACCGCCTCGCCACCACGGGAATGACCGATTAATACTGTCCGCTCAAAGTCAACTAATCCAAAAAATTCATGGTTAGGGTCATTGTTCCAATCATACCATTGTTGTAAATGTTCTAACAAAACAAAACCACGCACGCCGTTTTCTGGGGATAAGCCACCCATAAGCCCCATAAGGTCGTATCCGAAAGAACCATTAAGAAAGGTTTGGTCGACAGAAGCGGCAATTATGCCACGGCTCGCCAAGTGTTCACCTAGATAGCCGTAACCGTCATAAGAGTTTACCCCAGCGGTGTGATTGCCGTGAACTATCAGGGCTATGGGAAACGGACCCGCTCCCCTTGGCACCCAAACTTGTGCATTAAGGGGCATGGCACTATAGTCAAATCCTAGATTGCGGTATCGTGCGTTACCCCAGCTGTGAAGCATCTTGGAAGCATCCACGGCATTAGGGATATTGTAAAAATGCACATCAAATTCATAATTACCAGCAAGCCCAGGGTTTGCCAGTGGCACGGTTTGAGGTTGATGAAAGTTTTGCGGATGAGGCAGGGCAAGCCTTGCCACGTCTGGTCGCATATCGGGGCTAAGGGCAGGACCTGGCCAGAAAATTATAAATGAAAATGCCAAAAGCACAAGTGCAGACGCAGAAAGTCCCACGGCACGCAATACCTTTTTGTATGTACGCAAGTCTTTGTATTGCTTGGTGACAAACATAACAGCCAGATAAACCGTTATCATAAGGAAAATTAGCACATAGACCAAATAAATTGCCAAGAAGAAGGCGGTGATGGCTAGCATTATGGTTAACAGTAGCACCATAAATGTCTGCCAACGCATTTTCTTAAATGCTACAAATAACAGGGTTATGAGGGTAGCAGCTACCAGGCCCGCCCCAAGGAAGATGCCTAGAAAGGCAAGGAAAGTGCCAATGCCATAAGGGATTGACATGATAGCGAGTCCAATTACTGCAAAACCCAAAGCAACTACAAGGGTGGCAAGCAAAGCCCAACGCATAGCAGGACTAAGCCCCTTTAACAAAAAGTCCTTTAACTTAATTAATTTGTTCATAAAGCACCTCGTTTTTTATTCTATTGCAAAGATATATACGTAAAACTAAATAAAAAGTCTGTACTATCCTTTCTTGTTTTTAGGTTTGGAAGATGTTTTTTTATCATCTGCCAGTTTATCTTGTAATTCCTCAATCTCCCTGCGTGCCTTCATCAAATCGTCCGCCAAAAAGACGCTGATATAAAGAGATTTAACCATTTTGCTCATGGTCGAATTTTTATCAACATCTTCAATTTTGTCAATATGGTCTGCTATTGCATTGTACAAATCTTTCACATAATCATGCCCTTGGTCGCTGGTTATTGACAGGTTTTCTCCCAAAATGTTAAGCGTATATTTTTCTTCCACAGGTAATATCCTCCTAAAATCTTTGTTAAGATTATTTTACCACAAGGTTACATAAAAATCAATTTGAAAAAACATAATTGTTTTTTATGTTGGATTGTGATATACTATAGCGAACAAATCAATTCCATACTAGGAGGCGAAAATATGGATTATAATCCTTACAGAAAGTCAGGTATAAACGAAGGGGAAGCCCCGCAAAAGGTGGATGTGGTGGTACATACAACGCCGTTGGAAACTTTATATGCTCAAAATGAAATTGAAAAAGCTCGTCACAAGCGTCAGACGAGTAAGACCAATGGGATTATTGCAATTGTGCTTATATTGTCTTTGGTGGCTGCTCCTCTTGTGGGCATTGGGGCAGGTGCGGGAGTTAGGCTTATGAACGCCTTTGTGTTGCCCAATTTGCTGGACGATTCTGCCCAGCGTGAAGCCTTTACCTTTGACAATGTACACACCCCGATTAGGGCAGGGGAGACCCCTCTGGTTGCCCGTCAAAATTATGTTGACTTGGTAAATGCTGTTAAACCAAGTGTCGTAACCATTACGGCTACCTTGCCAGGCACTGGGATTTTCGGGCTTAACCAAGGGCAAGAGCGGGCAGGCACTGGGATTTTAATGTATGAAACGGCTTCTCGTTATTATATAGCCACAAATGCCCATGTAATTGCAGGGGCAGACAATGTAACTGTGTCAATTGAAGGTAGTACGGAAATTAGGGCTGTACCCATCGGGCGTGATGATGGTAATGACTTGGCTGTTATTGCCGTTTACAAAGCTGATGCTTTGGAGTCTGGCATTACTAGCGTTACCTTGGCACGTTTTGGGGATTCTAATCAAGTGCAGGTTGGGGAAATTGCTGTGGCAATCGGCAACGCTATGGGTGAGGGTATCTCTGTTACCAACGGTATAATCTCTGCCATTAACAACACCATTTTTGTAGACGGCATAATTTTGGATGTAATGCAGACCAATGCCGCCATAAACCGTGGTAATTCTGGCGGACCGTTGGTAAACGCTTATGGTGAGGTTATCGGCGTAAACACAGCTAAATTTGCCGAGCGGTTGGCAGAAGGTATGGGTTTTGCCATACCATCCCATGTGGCAAAGCCCATTTTGGAGGGTATTATGCGTGAGGGCTATGAGCCACGTCGTCCCATGATTGGCATAACCATGAACGACTGGACGGCTGCATATGCACAAGCTCATTTGCAAAGCCTTTTACAGCGTTATTCAGAAGATGAGTTGATAGTGCCAAACCACGGTGCGTTGGTTGCATCGGTTGTAAATGGTAGCCCAGCCTCTCATGCAGGGATGCTACGCCATGACATTATAATCGCTACAAACGGGCAGTATATAGCGGATGCAGACGCTTTAATCAGATTTATGACAGACCAACGTGTGGGCAACACGGTAATTTTTACAGTGGTGCGAAACAGTTCTGAAATATTGGAAATTCCCGTGGTGCTTGGGCCTAACTTGGCTCCGCAGTTTTAGATGACAACAAAACCGCCATTGCCCCTTTGCAATGGCGGTTTTTGGGAGAAGAAGATGAGTAGGGTTTGTGGAATTGTAGCAGAATACAACCCATTTCACAATGGGCATAAACACCACATCTCAATGGCTAGGGAGGTTTCTGGGGCTGATGATGTGGTTGTTGTGATGAGCGGAAACTTCGTTCAGCGGGGCGAGCCTGCCATTGTTGACAAATTTGTCCGTACCCGCATGGCGTTACTTGGCGGGGCTGATATGGTGTTGGAGTTGCCTGTGGGCTTTTCCACTGCATCGGCAGAAACCTTTTCGTCTGGCGCTGTGTACATTTTGGGTAAAACAGGCATGGTGACAGACCTGTGTTTTGGTGCGGAAACCCCGAATTTGCAGGATTTACAAGTGATAGTCCGCCACCTCGTCAATGAAAGTGAGAGTTTCAAAACAACTCTAAAAGCGAACTTGAACCAAGGTGTTAGTTTTCCGAAAGCACGAGCCGCTGCCCTAAAGGAAATTTTACCCCAAAGCGAAAGTGTTATAAATTCACCAAATAACATCTTGTCTATTGAATATTTGAAAGCCTTGGAAAAATTCGGCTTCGATATAAAGCCCCATCCAGTGGGGCGTAAAGGGGTAAACCACCATGATACCGCTCCTGCAGGTAAATTTGCATCTGCCACTGCCCTGCGTAAAGAAATTTTGGTAGGTAAATTGCAAAACATAAGCGATTTTATACCCCAGTCGTCCATTGATTTGCTTGATGGCGAACCCTTTAATCAAATAGACAATTTTAGTGCAGTATTTCATTACAATGTGCAGGGAAACCCTCTGGAGAAACACGCAGAGAACCACTACAAAATCAGCGATGTGATAACTGCAGCCAAAACTAAGAATATTACACACACCGCACTAAAGCGTTTGGTGTTAAATGTTGTCCTGGGGATAAAAAGTCCGCAAACACCGCAATATATTCGTGTTTTGGGCTTTCGACGTGACAAATCCTTTCTTGTAAGCGAACTACAACGAAAAGCAACCCTTCCAGTAATTACTAACTTAAAAAATGCACCACTTAATCTAATTGCAGACGAGTTGCAAGCCACTCACCTTTACTGGTTAGCACTAAGACCTCAAGGTACACATCCCCGCAACGAATTATCCGCTCAGATGATAATTATTTAGCTCAATAACTAACCTTGTAATTAGGTTTGCAAATAACAAAGTGGGGGGCAAGCCCCCCACTTTGTTATTTATTCAGATTTATGTTTTTCTTCTTTTTGTTTTGCTTGTTCTATTTGTTCTGGCGTTAATGGTCTTATAACCATGATGTCGTCGTTTACACCCAGATAGGTGTTTTCGTTCCATCCTAAGCTATCTCGCAATTCTTTGTTCAGGTGCAGTCGACCCACGCCGTCTAATTCTTTTGTGTTGGGTGACTGACAACCTTCTTTTGCCTTTTGGATTATTAGCGTTTCATCATCCAGTTTTGTTATTGTTACTCTTGGAGATGGGTCTAGGGTTAGACCTAGTTTTCTTCTTAATTCGCTAGGTAATACTAGCTTGCCCAAATCGTCCAATCTTCTTGGAATTGTTTCCATGTGTAATTCTCCTCTCTTGTGTCAAGGTAAATTATGCTTGACAATGAGACCTTAGAGATGTTAGAA
>WQZZ01000063.1 GCA_009780485.1 Defluviitaleaceae bacterium
AAGAGGTGGCGGAAGAAATGCACGTATTAATGAAGGAGGAGAATAAACCATGTTTAACAAAATAGAGGGTTTGAATTTCAAAAAGGTGTTTATCGTGTTCTTTGCGGCACTTGTAGGGTTTGGTATCACTTATGCGATTGTTATGACCGCCAGCGGTTACGGGGCTGATTTGGCTGTGTGGGCAGACCGCCTAACCTTTGCCAGATTTAGAGGGCGGATGTTTACTGACATACAAGGGACATTTAGATTTTTCGGATATATGTTCTTAGTTGGCTTCAATGCCTTACTTGCCCTGTGGGTGTGGGTGGACAGCAAAAAAGCTGGTACACGTAAGACTGGCTTGGCAGTGCTAACACTGTTTACTGGTTTGGTTGGGTGGCTGGTTTATATGATTAAGCGAGAGGAGAGAAAATTAAATGTCGATAATAGAGGTTAAGGGTTTGACGAAAGATTTCGGGCGGGGGCGTGGCGTGTTTGACGTGTCCTTTGCCGTGGAGAAAGGTGAGGTGTTTGGTTTTCTTGGTCCTAATGGGGCTGGGAAAACCACCACCATCCGCCATCTAATGGGTTTTAGTCAGCCGCAGGTGGGCGAAACCCGCATATTGTCCAAGGATTGTTGGGGGCAACACCATCAAATTAAAAACCATGTGGGGTATTTGCCAGGGGAGATTTCCTTGCCCGACCATTTGACAGGGGCTGGTTTCATTAAGCAAATGGCAGACTTTCGTAAAATCAAAGATTTAAGTTATGCAAATGAGTTGACAAAGCGGTTTGTCTTGGACACCTCTATCAAGTTAAAACGTATGTCGTTGGGGACAAAACGCAAGCTTGCCATTGTAACGGCTTTTCTGCATGACCCTGATGTTTTGTTGCTGGATGAGCCAACGGGTGGTCTTGACCCTCTGATGCAAGATAATTTTATACAATTTGTTAAAGAGGAGAAAAAGAGGGGTAAGACCATTCTGCTGTCGTCCCACATCTTTTCCGAGGTGGATGCCACTTGCGACAGAATTGCTATTATAAAGGAAGGAAAACTTGTAAGTACATTTTCCGCAAACGAACTTAAGCACAATACACGTAAAGAATGGAAAGTGGAATTTGCAAACCGAGAGGAAATGGAAAGGTTTTTGCAAAAGGACTTTGAAATAAGCCTTGCAAAAAAAGAAGCCAATCAGCTACATATCGTTTTCCACGACAAGGACACAAATGCGTTTTTAACAGAGCTGTCAAATTACAAAGTAAATTTCTTTTCAGAGATAAAATTTACTTTAGAAGATTATTTTATGAAATTTTATAGAAAAGAGGACGAACCATGCTAAATAAAGCCGTTTTTAAGCAGACCCTTTCCCAGAACTGGAAATTGTGGGCGATTTTGACTGCCGTAACCTCGCTAATAGCTGTGTTGATTATACGCACCTTTGACCCCCACGCCATGCGTCTTGCCATGATGGCGTTTGGGGCAGATGGGCCACCAGCTGGCATTGGCGGCGGACCTTTCGGCACAGGAACAGACCGTTTTGGGATGCTGACAATCCCCGACCTTATGGCGAGTGGGTATTACGCCATGATTGGTCTTATAATGCCACTTGTGTATGTGATTATCACGGCAAATTCTCTTGTGGCATCACAAATTGACCGTGGGTCGATGGCTTATACGCTTTCCACGCCGATAACCCGTGCTAAGGTGGTGTTTACACAGGCTGTCTATTTGATTGTGGCACTTGCGTCCATGTTTGCGGTGGTTACATTTGCTGGGCTTGCTGTGTCGCAAGTTTCTCATAATGCCCTTTGGGGGTCGAACCACACGCCTGATGTTGTTGCCACGGCAGAGCTTTTAGGGGTTAGCAACCAAGACGTTGAAGATAATTTGCAACTTATCCTAAATAATCCAGAAGCCATTGCGGTTGGGGCAGAAGCACGTGGGGTAAGCGAAGAAGTTTATGCTATGTATGTGGAGTTGCTTCTTATCAACCAAGCAATTGACGGCACTGCGGAAATTATGGATGTTACACGTTATGAATTTATGGAAAACCCTGCGATGGTTGGTGGCAATAATGAGGTTGCACAGCTATTCTCTAGGTTGCTTAGTGTGAATGTTGATACAGTAGAAAGCCACATGGAGCATTTGGTGGACGACCTTTACGGACAGTCTATCGAAAGCCCGACCATGTTGCTGGTTATGATGAACGGGCTTGACCATTATATGCAGGGCATCGAAATGGAAGCGTTGATGGTGGGTGCAGATGCCGCTGCTGAATATCTTGGCATGGAAACCGTGGAACTTATGACCCAGTTGCATATCCTAGCAAACGACCAAAACGCACTGCGGGTCGCATCAGAAGCGTCGGGTATTGATGAAGCGACACTTCTAGCTTTTATCAATGTACAACTGGCAGAAGCTGAATTTGAATTCGACCAAGGCATATATTTCAACATAGGCAACTTTGTAAATCTTAATGTGGGTATTTTCTTGCTAATGTTTGCTATTGGTGGTGTGTCCTTCGTGTTCTCTTGCATATTTAACCTGACACGTAACTCGTTGGCACTGGGTGCGGGCATACCCCTTGGATTTTTCATCCTAAACATGATGGCGAATGTCAGCCCAGATTTGGCAAACCTAAGGTTCTTCACCCTTAACACATTGTACAACCCAACGGACATAACAGGCGGGTACAGCTTCACCCCACAATTCATAGCAATGACCGCAGTCGGAATGACACTATACCTTGTAGGCATCATAGTTTTCAAGAAAAAAGACTTACCACTGTAATGGTAGGGGCGGGCATTGCCCGTCCTATGCCTGCTGGCACTATTGCTTAGGGTTGTACGCTATCGTCAGTCCGATTGGGACGGGCAATGCCCGCCCCTACCAATTAACGTGTTGAAGGCGAAGATTAGTCCGCAACCTATGGCATACATCACCAAATCCCACCAGTCAAAGGTTGTGCCGATGACAACCCGCCAAAACTGCGAATCCCCAAGCCCTAGCATATAGACCAAGCCAAAGTACTGACCAACTTCCACCGCAGCGGCAAAGGCGAAAATTCCAAAGGGCAACCACCGCCAGCGATTACGCACAAAAATACGCACAAAGCTGTAAATGAAAACCACAATCAGCACATCACCGAAATGATAGCGGATGAAACCACTAGGCATCCAAAGGGCAATTGCCACAATCGCCAGTAAAAGCACTATGGTTGCTATAAGGTATCTTAAACTGAATTTTATTTTCATAGTCCCAACCTCTATTCCCAAGTAGCCCAAATGTCTGGCTGATAGCCAATTGTGGCTTGTTTGCCATTACGCACAATGGGGGTTTTGAACATCCCTGGATTGTCAAGTAGTCGCCCTTCTATATCCTCTTTGCGGGCAAGATGGGCGATGAACTGGCTTTCGTGTTCTTTGGAATTCTCGTCTATCAAGGCATCCATGCCACCAACTGCGGATTTTACGCTGGCATATTCCCCCTTAGAAAGCCCAAATTTGTCAATTTCTACAAATTGAAACTTTATGCGACGCTCCTTAAAATACCGCTGGGCTTTTTTACTGTCAAAACATTTTGCCTTGCCGAAAATTTGTATGTTCACCAAATCCACTCCCTAAATCAAATTACTGTGCCTGTGTAGATTAGACCTTTGCGTTCTGGTGCGTTGTCGTCTTTGGCAAAGGCAAAGTTGTCGCTTTCCTGTGCTATGTGGTTTATGGCGATACCCAAATCAATCTTGTTAATTTTATCCAAAAACAAACCTTTTATGGGGTTTGACTTTTTGCGATAGCAGTGGATTTTGCCCTCATCTGCGATAAAGTGCCAGTTTTGGGAATTTAGACCGCTGGGGGCAAGCCTTGCAGCTTCCAGCCTTGGGTCTGTGCCTTCGCTAATCTCATTTAACGGCTTGCGTTTGAAGTCGCCATGCCCACGGTAAAGGGGTTCGTCGGGTTTGCCAAATGCCATGCAGATAACATAGGGCAGGGCAGACACTTCCTTTTCGCCTGGTTTTGACAGTCCCAGCCAGCAAGACCCAAGCCCGCTTGCGGAAAACCACAAGTCCATTTGCTGACCTACAAAGCCGATGTTTTCCAAATATCCGCCCGTTTCTTCGCTGCCAAAAACTAGATAATGAGGGGCTTTTATACTGCCAGTCCCTTTGATTTTGCTGACAATTTGTATGCTGAAACCCATCTTTTGATGCAAGGGTTTCAGCTTGGCAAACTGTGCTTTTACGTTGTTTAACGTGGTTTCGTCCAGTTTTTCCATGTGAAATTTTCTGATTGACTTACGTTTGTAGATTGCTTCTTTCATTTTATCATCCTCCTTACTTAATTTAGATTATACATTGTTTGTTTGCTTTCTGCAATAACATTCTGTCGAAGATTAAAAAAGGACGACCGATGGTCGCCCCTAATAATTAACGCCCGCAAGATGGGCATGGTTCTCCAACTCTTTCGATGATGATTTTGTCACCTTCAACATACACGTTGACCTTTGTGCCTTTTTCTAGGCATAGAAGGTCTCTGGCTTCTGCTGGGATTACAATTCTGTTTAATTCATCGAGAACTCTTTCTTTTAGGAATTTCTTTTTGTTTTCCATATGGGCATCGCTCCTTTCTTATACCCTTTTTGTCAAAAGAAGTGCTTGACAAGAAGACCTAAGATAGGGTACAATGTCCCTTAGGTCCCTTTTGGGGTACTGGTGGTGCTTGCCTGACTTATTCTTCGTGGGATGCAGGCAAGCACTTTTATATACCCCTTTATTAAAGGAAAGCAATAAAGCACTTTTAGTATACGACAAAATTCTGTGTTCGTCAAGGGTTTTTTGCAAAAAAGTTTTGTTTTTGGGTGTCGTCAATCGAACTGGGACGGGCAATGCCCGCCCCTACCATGTAAAGTCACCACCCACGTGCGGGGTAAACGACAACCGTGGTAGGGGCGGGCATTGCCCGTCTCTTGCCTGTTGGCACTAACAAAAATAGCAAACGTCTAATCGTCTGCTATTTCTATATGAGGTTCTAAAATCTTTTTGTAGTCGGTTATTAGAAAATCAATAAACAAATCAGCAAGATGGGATTTGGCGAAGTTTTTCTTCAACACATAATAAAGCTTGCGATTGGGCAGGGGAGTGGTCAACCTTAACGGTATGACCATTTTTTTGTGTATATACGAAGCGGCGGCGAAATGCGAAATCATAGACACGCCCAAGCCATTGATGACGGCGTTTATGATGCTTTGCGTGTTGTCGAAGTTAATAGAACTACTTAACCCCCTTATGTCCATGCCAAGTTCCTCTAAATACCGCTCATATTCAATCCTTGTGCCACTACCTTTCTCCCTGCCGACAAAACGATGCTCCCGCAACAACGCTTTCAAAGAGTATTCCAAATCATCCCCAAAATCATCATTGCTGGGGGCTATCATTATCATACGGTCACACAAAAACTGATGAAAAGTGCATTTTGACCCATCTATGTCATCTACAATGCCACCAGAAAACCCAAGTTCTGCTTGTCCCGACGCAATCGACCTTGCCACATCCAATGTAGTACCTTGCTTGACATTAAAGGCAATGTCTGGATAAAAAGCATTAAACTGTGCGATGGCACGTGGCAAAATATACTGTGCTGGCACGGATGATGCGATAATGTTAATCACCCCACTAAAATCCCCGCTAAGCCCCTTAATTTTATCCGTCATTTGGGATTTTAACGTCAGCATTTCCTTGGCACTTTCATAAAGAATTTTTCCAGCAAGGGTAGGGGACACCTCTTTTGTAGAACGGTTTACCAGCGGTGTACCCAGCTCTTTTTCCAGCGAGCTAATATAGGTGCTAACCGAGGGTTGCGACAAAAAGATGGCTTCGGCAGCACGGGAAAAACTGCCCTTGTCCACCACCATAACGAATGCTTCCAATTGCCTAAAATCCACCACGCCACCCCCTATTGGGCTTATTAACAATTCAAATTATAATCATTATAATATCTAATGGGAAAAAATGCAAGCATTTTGTCAAAAATTTTCTTGCCGAGCATTAGAAAAATTTACATAAAAGTTAGCGGTCAGGCTGTATAATGGTCTTATGATTATTGATGTGTATGTGGACGTGGTGTTTGCGGTAAACTTTGTCATTAACACCGTGGTGCTGGTTTTGGTTAATATGCTGGGACGCAGGGGGGCGAAATGGTGGCGGATTGCCCTTGGCGGGGTGGCATCGGCTTTGCTGTATGTGTTGTTGCTGTTTTCGCCATTGCGTGGGTTGTTGAATGTGTTTACGTCGTTTGTTGTGCTTATGCCTGGGGTGTTTGTTGCCTTTTCATTCAAAGGCTGGCGACATTTTTTGGTAAGCATCGGGCTGGCTTATGTGTGTGCGTTTGCACTTGGGGGTTTGGTATTGCTGACGACCAATGTCTTGGGCGACCATGTACTGTCAACGGTAGGTTTTGCAAGCGTCAATGTTACGCCATTAAATTTGGTGGTGGCGGTGGCAATCACTTTTGTCTTGATAAGGTTTGCAAGGCGATACATAGCAAACAAAACACTAGACAGGAAGATTTTCTGTGATGTTTGTATTACGACAGTAGGACAGGGGACTGCGGACTTCAAGGCTTTGATTGACACAGGCATGACGCTGACAGAACCAGTGGGGCAAAACCCCGTGATAATAGCCGAAATAACCGCAATAACGACAGCCATACCAGAACCTATCGCAAACCTGTTTGCACAAAATGGGCAAGATGACTTGGAAGCAGTCCAAATGGCATTTGAAACAGTGGACTGGCAACCCCGCTTTCGACTAATCCCCTTCAAAGCCATCGGGCAACAAAGTGGCGTAATGGTGGGCTTTCGCCCAGACCACATAACCATAAACAACAAAGAAGTACATAACGCAATAATCGCAATATGCGACTTCAAACTTTCAAATTGTGACGAATTTCAGGGGCTTGTAAATCCCTTGCTATATACATAATCGTCTGTCGAACAAGGACGGGCAATGCCCGCCCCTACCAGAAGCGTACGGTTTCCAACGATTGTCCGTATCGTGCCGTAATTGGTAGGGGCGACCATTGGTCGCCATCGTCCGACAGGCAACACCACCCAATAAAACCAAAAACAGGAGGCAAAAAATGTTTAACTGGCTCAAAAAACTCATACATAAGATACGCAAAACCACATGGATATTCGGCACAGGCACGGTCTACTACATCGGCGGAAGCGACACCCTGCCACCCCCCCTAAAACCCGATGACGAAGCAAAGGCACTAACAAACATGGCAAACGGCTGTCCCAAAGCCCGTGACAACCTAATAGAACACAACCTACGCCTTGTCGTCTACATAGCCCGCAAATTCGAAAACACAGGGCTTAATGTAGAAGACCTAATCTCCATCGGCACAATCGGCTTAATAAAGGGCGTAAACACCTTCAAAATGGACAAAAAAATAAAACTTGCCACCTATGCCAGCCGTTGCATCGAAAACGAAATCCTAATGTACCTACGCCGTTCCGCCAAACTTAAAAGCGAGGTAAGCATAGACGAGCCGTTAAACGTAGACTGGGACGGCAACGAACTGCTTCTATCAGACGTGCTAGGCACGGAAGTGGACATTATCTACAAAGACATAGAAGACGAAGCCGACCGCCAAATGTTACACCTTGCCATGGAAAAACTAAATGACAGAGAGCGTAAAATCGTAGAACTGCGATACGGTTTAGAACGTGACGGCGAAGAAATGACCCAAAAAGAAGTGGCAGACCTGCTGGGCATCTCCCAGTCCTACATATCACGGTTGGAGAAGAAAATCATCAGCCGTTTACGCAAAGAAATGGCGAGATTTGTCTAAAAAGTGCTTGACAGCGTCAATAAAATGCTATATAATGCTATTACAAGTCTGTACCAGACCTTGGGTAGAATAAAAAACCACGTAATGGCGGGTGAAAAACCTTGAACCGTTACCCCACCATTACGTGCATCTACCCAGTCAACATAGTTGACCTAGAGATGATTATACATCATCCAAGGTCTACTTTGCAAGCACTTTTTTCAAACCTTAACATAAAAAACACATTCCAAACGGACAACACGTCCACCGAACAAGGACGGGCAATGCCCGCCCCTACCACGATTGTCGTTAACCCCATACATTGGATGGTAACCGCACATTGGTAGGGGCGGGCATTGCCCGTCCTTGTTCGCCATGCACCACTTTAACGGGTAATACACTAATAAAAAGGAGAGATGTCATATGTCCAACCACACCACACGAGAGCGGGAGGTTTGCATAAAATAATCTTGTGTATAAACCTCCCAAAAGCCAACAAACTAACTTTTAGGAGGAATAACAATGAATACCTTTTCAAACAAATTCATCACCGATGAAAAAAACCTTGCACTACTAAAAGAAACAATGTGGGGACCCAACGGAATACGCCAAGCCGAGGAACTGGCTTCACATTTCAAAATCACAAAGGACATGAAAATCCTTGACCTAGGTTGCGGTACTGGCTTATCGTCCCTATACTTGGTGCAAGAACATGGCGTAAACGTCTTAGCCACCGACCTATTTGCTGACCCAACTGAAAACCATGAGCGTTTTGTATCCCTTGGCATTGCCGACAAAATTACCCCCCATGACATTAGACGCAACACAACCATTACCCTTTGCAAAGGGTTATTTCGATGTGATTTTTTCTGTAGGTGCATACAATATGTTTGGCGACAGCGAAGAAATGTTGCCAAGTTTTATTCCTTATGTGAAAAAAGGTGGCTACATCGCCGTTGCATTTCCTGGGCTAAAATACGATTTCGGCGACAATGTCCCGCCAGAAATGCAACCATTCTGGGATGTACCCGAAGTTGCAAGGTATATCCGTGGCATAGACTGGTGGAAAGAGTTATGGGGCAAGACCGCAGGCATAGAAATCATAAACATAAGCGGACAAACCTGCCACGACATCGCTTGGGAAGAATACCTCGCAAGCCGTAACCCCAACATCGAAGAAGAAAAATGGGATTTGGACATGATGGAGGCAGAGGGCGGGAAGTATTTCAACACAATCCAACTTATTGCCAAGGTCATCTAATTATCAACTAACAGCACGTCCACCGAACAAGGACGGGCAATGCCTGCCCCTACCATCACAAAGTCACCACCCACATACGGGGTAAACGACAATCGTGGTAGGGGCGGGCATTGCCCGTCCTTGTCCGATTTGCACCCCCATAAATAATTTGCACATTTTTCATAAATTTCCCTTGACATTGTATAAATATAATGGTATAATGCCATGGTATGTTTTGAATAAAGAAGCAAGGAGGTGATTTAATGCCAACATTCAACCAACTAGTTCGCAAGGGTCGTGGTCAAAAAATCCGCAAGTCAACCGCACCAGCATTGCAAAAAAGCTTCAACAGCCTAAAAAAGCAACGCTTTGACGCATCAAGCCCATTCAAACGTGGTGTCTGCACAAGCGTGCGTACTGACAAGCCCAAAAAGCCAAATTCCGCACTTCGTAAAATCGCGAGGGTACGTCTTTCCAACGGCATGGAGGTAACAGCCTACATCCCAGGTGAAGGTCACAACCTGCAAGAACATAGCGTGGTGCTTATCCGTGGCGGTCGTGTGCGTGACTTGCCTGGTGTGCGTTACCACATCCTACGTGGAACGCTGGACACGGCTGGGGTTTCTGGTCGTATGCAAGCCCGTTCCAAGTACGGAGCAAAAAGACCCAAGAAGTAAGCAAATTAAAAGTACAAGTTGCTTGTTCTTGAGGTCAAAGTTTATGTATTTCTTGCTTGCATCATTCTGCTTGACCCTGGTAGGGGCGACCATTGGTCGCCATCGTCCGATTGACGATACCACCCATACCAATACATGAATTTCGACCTCGAGAACAGGCACCACAGGTCAAGAAATTGGCTTGAGTACCTACGGGCGTATCATTACGCCTAGAAATGGAGGGAAGCGACGTGCCGAGAAAAGGTCATGTCCCAAAAAGGGAGGTTTTGGCAGACCCGCTGTATAAAAGCAAGGTTGTGACAAAACTCATAAACACCATCATGCTAGATGGTAAAAAAGGCGTTGCGCAAGGCATTGTTTACAAAGCCTTTGGCACCGTAGAAGCAAAAATTGAAGGCAAAACAGCACTTGAATGTTTCGAGCAAGCCCTTGGCAACATCATGCCAGCGGTGGAGGTAAAAGCCCGCCGTGTGGGTGGTTCGACTTACCAAGTGCCAATGGAAATTCGCCCAGACAGAAGGCAGGCCCTAGGGCTTCGCTGGTTGGTAACATTCAGTCGTCGCCGTGGCGAAAAAACCATGGAAGAACGCCTAGCCAATGAAATTATGGATGCCATCAACAACACTGGCGGAGCAGTTCGCCGTAAAGAAGAAATGCACAAAATGGCAGATGCCAACCGTGCTTTCTCTCACTTCAAATGGTAGTAAATTATTGAGAATTATTGTGAGTATTAGAGATTAGGAGATGGTATTTTTGAGTAAGAGAGAATACCCGCTGGAGAGAACCCGGAATATAGGCATAATGGCCCATATCGATGCGGGTAAGACAACTCTCACAGAAAGAATTTTGTATTATACTGGTAAGGTGCATAAAATG
>WQZZ01000064.1 GCA_009780485.1 Defluviitaleaceae bacterium
ATTTTAGCACAAGACCCAAAGGCACGTGTTGCCTGCGAAACCATGGCAACAACGGGCATGGTTTTTGTTACAGGTGAGATAACCACAAGTTGCTATGTGGATGTGGAAGAAATTGTGCGTAATACCGTTAAGGATATTGGCTATACACGTGCGAAATACGGTTTTGATTTTGATTCTTGTGCGGTTATTACGGGGCTTAAAGGTCAGTCCCCTGATATTGCGCAGGGTGTTGATGTTGCTTTGGAGGTTCGCGCAGGAGATTCGTCCGCAGATTTAGGTGCAGGCGACCAAGGGATGATGTTTGGTTACGCCTGCGATGAAACCGAAACGCTTATGCCCCTTGCAATTCACCTGTCCCATGGGTTGGCTCGTCGTTTAGATGAAGCCCGTGCCAGTGAGGAAATCCCCTACCTTCGCCCTGACGGGAAGGCACAGGTTACGCTGGAATATGGCGAAGATGGTCGCCCTAAGAGGGTAGAAGCGGTGGTTCTTTCCGCACAGCACGCCCCAGATGTAACTCAGGAGCAAATTGTTAAAGATTTAAGGGAAAAAGTTATCAACAAAATAATACCTGCTGATTTGGTTGATGGTGATACCCAATTTTTCATTAACCCAACGGGTCGATTGTAATTGGTGGTCCAAAGGGTGATGTTGGCTTGACTGGTCGTAAAATCATTGTTGACACTTATGGTGGTTTTGCCCGCCACGGTGGTGGGGCGTTTTCGGGTAAAGACCCGACAAAGGTTGACCGCTCTGGTGCATATGCCGCCCGTTATGTGGCGAAAAACATTGTTGCTGCTGGTCTTGCTAGGTCTTGCGAAATCCAAATCGCTTATGCAATTGGTGTAGCAAAACCTGTTTCGCTGGTGATAAACACCTTTGGCACAGGCACTAAATCAGATGATGAAATTTTGGCATTGGTTCACGAAAATTTTGACTTGCGTCCCAAAGCTATTATTGACCATTTGGATTTGTGTCGTCCAATTTATAGCAAAACTGCCGCATACGGTCATTTCGGGCGTGATGATTTGGATTTGCCCTGGGAGCGTACTGATATGGTAGACAAGCTAAAGAAAGCATAGCAAACGGTATGTACGTCATTGCGAGCGTAGCGAAGCAATCTCATATGTACGCAAGAGATTGCTTCGCTACGCTCGCAATGACGATTGGCGATTTGCCACCAGTACTAAACAAGGGCTACCATTATGGTATCCCTTGTTTTTGTTAGTTGCAGTAAATATTAATGGCATCTCGCAAAAATTCTGCGATGCCCTCGGCAATTTTGTTGTAGTACGCCTTGAAGCGTGGGTCTGACACATACATCTCCCCAAGCCCAATGTGGTATTCTTTGCTGTAAGCAGGATAGAACATGCATAACCATTGTCTGTGCAAATCACAGGCTTTTTGTGCTAATTGGCTGGCTGGGTTGCCTTCCTTAAAGGCTTCTAGCAACGTCTGTTCTGCCTTCTTTCGTAATTCCTCGCTTTTTTCGTATTGCTCACCACTCATCCCCTTTAGATGGGCGTTGGATGCTTCCATGGCAACATCGCCCCATTTTTGGCGAACCTCCGCTCCATAGTTCTGCTCATTTTCATAAATCAATTGTTGCTTAAATCCTTCAAATTTTTCTTTGTCGGTCATTTCAGTCTCTCCTTTCATTGTGGCTATAGATTTTGTTACATTTACAATCAAATCATCTAACCGCTTACGTTTTTTATGAAGTTGTGCTAAATGTTTTTCAAAAGCCAGCTCTCTGTTAAAATCTGGGCTTATAATCAGCTTTTTGATGTCGTCCAGCGAAAACCCCATTTCTTTGTACAGTAAAATCTGTTGTAAATTGTCTACCTGTTCTTGCCCGTAATAACGATAACCGCTAAAAGCCACTTCTGCTGGCTTCAAAAGTCCGATTTTATCGTAATAACGCAAGGTTCGACCGCTGACCCCTGATATTTTAGATAGTTTATTAACAGAATATTCATTCACCAACTCACCTCCTTCATAAAAACCATTATAAACTATGACGTAACGTCAAAGTCAAGCGTTTTATTAAAATTTTTTTTGCTATTGCTTTACTGCCAATACTCTGCTATACTGATTTCGACACAATTGTACTATAATTACACCAAGGAAGGCTAGGTACAAGTTAATGAGTGAAACATTTAACGAAATTTTTACCAGTACAATACTGGTTTTAGGTGGTTTGGGGCTGTTTTTGCTGGGTATGCGTATAATGTCCACGGGTTTGCAAACAATAGCTGGCGACCGCTTGCAGGGCTTTCTTAAAAAAGCCACATCAAACAGGCTTTTAGCGGTTTTTGTGGGTATTGTTGCAACGGTTGGTCTTAACAGCTCTACAGCATCAACTGTAATGACGGTTAGCTTTGTAAATTCTGGGCTTATGAACCTGTCACAGGCAATTGGCGTTATCATGGGTGCAAATGTGGGAACGACCCTATCTGCCCATCTGTTCACCTTTAGGATTGACGCATATGCGCCCATATTTATCTTTATCGGCATTGTAATGTATCTGTTTATCAAAAAGAAAAAGGTAAAAAATATCGGATATGTTATTTTAGGCTTTGGTATTTTGTTTTTTGGTATAACCACCATGGGTGGCCCATTGCGAGAGATGGGGCGTACAGATGCTTTCCAAAGTATTCTGCTAATTTTTGAAAACCCATTTTTGGCTTTGCTTGCTGGCTTTGCCTTCACCGCTATGGTACAAAGCTCTACCGCAGCCACAGGGGTTTTGGTGTTTATGTATGCCCAAGGCGTACCAATACCCTTTGAAACAGGGGCTTTTATAATACTTGGCACAAACCTAGGAACAAGTATCACTACCCTAATTGCGTCAATCCCCGCAAACCGTGCCAGTAAGCGGGCGGCACTGTTTCATATAACCTTTGATATAATTGGTAGCTTGGTGTTTGGTTTGATAATCTTCTTTATACCTTCAATTTTGGCTTGGTTCCAAAGTGTGTGGTATCACCCTGCAAGCCAAATTGCTTGGTTCCACACCTTATACAACTTTGCAACCCTGTTCTTGTTGCTTCCGTTTGCAACTTTGCTTGCAAGACTAATGGAGAAGGTTATTCCTGTGAAAGAAATTGAAATGGCAGATGCTACTTTTGAAAAAAAGCTTATGTATATAGATACAAAAGTGGCGGTTGCCCCTCCCACTGCGGTGCTTAATGCCCATATGGAATTGTGTCGCATGGGTAAAATTGCCAAAGAAAACCTTGCCATATCCCTTGATGCCTTTTTTGAAAGAAGTCCAGAGAAGGTTAAAAGAGTGTTTGATAACGAGAGTGTAGTAAACTATCTAAACCACAACATTGCCGCCAAATTAGCTTGGATTAACCGCATGGAGCTGTCCGATGCAGAAGCCAAAAGGGTGGGCAATATGTTCTGGATTTTGTCTGACATTGAGCGGATAAGCGACCATGCGGAAAACATTGCAGAGTATGCGGAAATTTTAATTGACAATGAAAAGTTAAAATTTTCTGACGAAGCCATTTCAGAGCTTAAAACCCTCGGCGGAGTAACATTAGATTTACTTGAAGTCGCCTTTGAAGTATATGAAAATCAGGACGAAAGTAAATTGCCCCAAGTACAAATCTTGGAAGATAGGACTGATGACCTTTCTGGTGAATATACCGAAAACCATGTAAATCGCCTTATTGCAGAAACCTGTGAGCCACGTTGTGGTGCAATTTTTACCGATATGATTGGTGATTTAGAGCGTAGTGGCGACCACGGAAATAACATTGCTTTTTCTATTTTACCTAATAGAAAATAAGGTAACGATATACCATTTAATACATTAAGGCAAACATTGTGCTTGCCTTTTTTGTGTTTGGCGATATAAGAGCGTCATTAACACCTTTGTTGAAATATAGCGAAAAAAATGTTGGCAAGACCTCTGAAATGTGATACAATTAGGTTATATAACAAATGAGAAGGGAGGTTAAAAATGTACAAAATCGGTGAAGCTGTGGTTTATCCCATGCACGGTGCTGGCATTATTCAAGCTTGCGAATTGAAAAATATTGATGGTGTCGAGCGGAATTATTGCGTGCTACATATACCTTTAGGCGACCTTAAAATTATGTTGTGCGAAGATTCTATGCCCCACATAAATATGCGTAGCATTATGTCGGCTGACGAAATTTGCCAAACCCTTGCCCATGTAACCAGTGTCAAACATGGTGCGGGTTCTGATAATTGGAACCAGCGATACAAGGACAATATGGAACGCATCAAAACAGGGCTTTTGAAAGAATCTGCTTCGGTGTTTTACGAGCTATATTGTCGTGAGCGGATAAAGGGTCTGTCAGGGGCAGAAAAGAAGGTTATGACAACCGCCAAAAAAATAGTGCTGTCAGAAATTATGATAGCATATAATATCGAAAAAAATAGTGCTGAAGAAATTTTGGAAAGTTATCTTAGCAAAAAAGCAACTGCATAGGCTACATAATCAAATACTTATAAAAAATTAAAGGGATTATCACCCTAAATTAAAAATGAAAAGAGGAGGCCGAGTGTAACAGCCTCCTCTTTTACACATAATCTATAGGTTTTGCCACATAGATTATGTTATGCAAGCCTTACAAAATCCACCCATACCGTATTTGACGGTAGGTTAGTTACTATTATCTTACATAACAACCCTTTTTATGCAAATTATAAGCCTTGAAATTTATTTCCATTTCACAGTGTGTTATTGAGCCAAAGTATTAGTTTCCAAAGCTCTGCTGGTAAGGTTGTTATTGCGTGCCGTGCCTGTGGTGTTGCGTCTGTTTTCTTCAAGACGGTTACGTGTTCTTGTGTTACGTACATTACCATCACGGACAACTCCGTCACGTACATCGCCTTCCCTTACAATGCCGTCGATGGCAACTTCATCAACACGGTTCACTGCTGTACCATTTCTGTCCACTAGGTTGTTGCGGTTGGTGTGCAAACCATCATTTAACCCATTTGTATGCAAACCATCATTCAAATGGTTGGTGTGCGTTCTTCCGTCCAAACGATTTGTATGCAGACCGTCATTTAAGCGGTTGGTATGCAATCCATCATTCAAATGGTTTGTATGCAAACCATCATTCAAGTGGTTGGTGTGGGTTCTTCCATCTAAACGATTTGTGTGCAGACCATCGTTTAGACGGTTTGTGTGGAAACCATCTTCAAAGCGGTTGAAGTTAGCAGCGCCATTTTCCACCATATGTGGCTGACCAGGTGTAATTTGTCTTTGGTCAGTACCACGTCTGTTACTCCAACCTTGCAACCCTTCTTGAGTTAGGTGGTGATTTGCCGCATTGTCCCTTACAACACCTCTACGGGTATTGTTAAGGTTGTTACCTAAACGTCTACCCAGATGTTGGCTGGTGTTGTTTCGGTTAAAAGTTCTGTGATTTCTGGCAGTGTGATGGGTGCGGTGGTTTGTACGTCCAGCGTGAGTTTCGTGGCGTACAGTGGCGTTTTCTGCTCTGTTAATAGCAGAAGCGTTGTTAGCTAGGTTTGTTCCGCAACCAGTGGCTGCAATGGCGACCAATGCAACAGCCGCCGTGGTGATAATCCTTTTTTTCATTTTTGTTGCCTCCCCCTAATAATTAAGAGGTCGGTCTTGGATTTACCGAGGTTTGGTCGACAAATCCAACGCCGCCTCATATCGCAAAGAGCCTCTTGACTTTTTGCCCTTTGCTTGATATTATTTTGGCTTGGAGGGAAAATTAAATACTGTATAGGTTTTGGATAAGATAGATTAATATGACAGGAGGGCGTATTTATGCGAACCAGCGGACTACTGATGCACATAACAAGCACCCACACAGATTTTGGAATTGGTGACCTTGGACAATCGGCATATGATTTTGTGGATTTTTTGAAAAGTGGCAAGCAAACAATTTGGCAAATTTTGCCCATTAATCCCACTGGTTATGGTGATTCGCCATATCAGTGCTTTTCTACATTTGCAGGCAATCCCCTACTAATAAGCCCAGAAAAACTGGTTCAAATAGGCTTGCTTAATGAAAACGATTTAGAACACAATTATAATTTTCCCGAAGGTAAGGTAGATTATGCTGGTGTGATAGAACTTAAAAACCGTCTTTTACGTAATGCTTATGCTAATTTTTCACCCTGCAAAAATTTTGCTTCATTTAAGAAGAAAAATAAAAGCTGGCTGGATGATTATGCTGAATTTTCTGCTTTGAAGGCATATTATGGCGGGGCAATGTGGCATACATGGGAAGATGAAAAAGTGGATGTGGTAGAAGAAGTCGAGTATCACAAATTTTTGCAATATATATTTTTTAGGCAGTTTGCAGAGTTAAAAAAATATGCAAACAAGCACGGCGTTAAAATAATGGGTGACATTCCTATTTTCGTGGCTTATGACAGTGCGGATTGCTGGGCAAACAAGCATCTGTTTAAGCTTAGCGTTGATGGCACACCGACCGCCGTGGCTGGCGTACCACCCGATTATTTTTCAGAGGATGGGCAACTTTGGGGAAATCCACTATACGATTGGAAAGCCCACAAATCCGAAGATTATGCTTGGTGGGCAAGTCGCCTATCAAATGCCATGGAAACCTTTGACATAATACGTCTTGACCATTTCCGTGGTTTTGAAAGTTATTGGTCAATCCCCGCAGGTTCAGAAACTGCCAAGGAGGGGAAATGGTTATCAGGACCTGGCAAACCCTTTTTCGACGCTATGAAGCGTCATTTAGGGCAAATTCCTCTAGTGGCAGAAGATTTAGGTATAATCACGCCCAAAGTCGAAGCATTGCTTGCAAAACTGGACTTACCTGGTATGCGTGTTTTGCAATTTGCTTTCGACCAAAACCCTGCAAACACCCATCTGCCCCACAACTTTACCAACAATTCGGTGGTTTACACAGGCACGCATGACAACGACACGTCCGCTGGTTGGTATGAGGATGCAGACGAGAAAACAAAAGACCAGTTCCGCAGATATTTTAACATAAGTGGTGAAACCCCCGCTTTGGATATGATTAGGGCGGCGTTTTTGTCCACGTCAAACACCGCAATAATTCCCATACAGGACATTCTGGAGCTTAACAGCGACCACCGAATGAACACGCCAGGCACGACTTACAACAACTGGCAATTTCGCTTAAATCAAGGTCAACTTACTACACATCACATCGAAAACCTCTGTTATCTCTCAAAACTCTCCAACCGCAACACAAGTCGGTAGTAGGGGCGGGTTTTATGTCAGGTTATAAATATTCCACTCAAAATAAAGCACGGCTTGCAGGTCTAGGTACCCGCAAGCCGTGCTAACTTTATTAAATTATTTCTTTTGGTTGCCACCTTTATTATTGCCATGCTGGTTGTGGTCTTGACCACCGTGGTCTTGTTGGTTAGTGTCATTTGTGGTTTTGTTCTTATCCATCTCGCAAACCTCCTTTCGCCACTTATATCGAAAGACTTTCGATATAAGCCAATGTTTTACTTACGAAAGTTATTATTTTCAAGATGATGAAATAATATACAGAAAAGTTTCAAAATTTTTCAAACCCTAACCACGACCATTAATGCCGTTTCTTCTCTCCAATGGTTTGCGTACACGTTTGCGTGTAATTTCCACAAGCCCAAGGGTTGTCATTCCTACCAACAAGGCAGGTATGCGGTCTTTATGTAGTTCTAATTCAAAGTCTTTTAGTAGGCTGTGCATATCTGCTTTGGATTGCATTCGCAAAAAGTCAACAATAACAATACCCGACAAATTACGCAGGCGTAACTGATATGCTATTTCTTTAGCAGCTTCCATGTTTAATTGCAACTTAGCAGCTTCCCCGCCTTTGCTTTGGAATTTGCCAGTGTTTACATCAATAACAACACAAGCTTCGGTTTGTTCGATAACAATAAAACCGCCACATTTAAGCCAAACCCGCTTGTCATAAATTTTATCTATTTGGGATTTTACAAAATGACTGAGGAAAATCGGCTCTTCCTTTTGGTGAATGGTAATTTTGTCAGCAAAGTCTGGAAAGACTGGCAAAAATTCTTCTTTTATTCTGTTAAAAGTGCCAATGTGGTCGATTACAATTTCGTCAACATCTTCCCGCACCACTTCCATTAAGGTTTTGACGATAGTGGACTGGCTCCAAAGGGTTGCGGGGGCGGTTTTGTGCTTCCAGTTCAAATTTGTACTCCAACGAGCCATAAGAACGTCAATTTCTGCCTTTAGGGTCGCCTCATCCTTACCTTCGGCAGCAGAGCGTATAATGACAGAAAAACCGTCGCTTAACATCTGACGAACAGAACCCTTTAACCTTTGGGCTTCTTTGAAGTCCTGTATTTTTTTGCTGCTGTTTACACGGTCGGCTTCCAGAGATTCATATAGCATTATATAGCGACCAGTGTAGGAAATGGACGATGTGACATTTGGACCCTTATTGCCCACCGCATCTTTTAACACCTGCACAGTGAAGATGTCACCAGGTTTAGCGGGGGGTCTACCAGGAGGGAACAGACGACGCTCTCGCCCGTCTTTGGTGTCCAAAAAGGCTTGGCGGTCGTGTCCTATGTCAAGAAAAATAAAGCCCCCTGTCACCTTTCTAACAATGCCAAGATAAATGTTACCAGCCAAAGATTCTTCGTTTCCGTCCTCCAACAATTCCAGCAACTTACCATCCTTGGTCAATGCGGTGGAATAGCCGTATTCGGACTTACTTATCAAAATTTTCTTCAAGAATAAGCAACCTCCTTTCGTAGGATATTTGGTGGGGGGCAAAATCCCCATTTATGTGCTTATTTATGAACTCTGCTAGTAATTGGGGTTTAAGGTTTTTGCCACTGCCTGCCGCAAGTGTTGCAACAATGGTGTTGCCTTCTTGCTCCAAGCTAAAAATGTCCTGCTTGATGTCTACGATTTTTGTACCCTTTTTATTTTTTGTTTCAATTTGCATTTCGGCTAAGTTTTTCAGCAATGATAGGTCTAGTCTGTCCAAATTCGGAAAACCAATGCAATACACCGCTTTATTCACGAGACCAGCGGCAGATTTACCAGTGCTTGGCACTTTGTCGGCTGATGTTATGTTTATACCTAAGGGCATTTGCTGGTTGAGGTTATCAACGATTTGCTGGGTAGGGGTTTCTCTGGTTAGGAAAATCTCGAAAATCTCGGATTTGCCAGTCATACCAAGCGATAAGGGCAGGGCAATGGACATTAGTTGATGGGGGTTAAAACCTTGGCTGTATGCCATGGGCAACTTCGCCCGCTTTATTGCCTTTGCAAACAGGTCTTGTAAGTCCAAATGCCCGATGAACCTTGCACGGTTCTGCTTAGTAAAATATATGCGATAGCGGTGGTAGTTTAGCTTAGAACCCTCCATTTTCACCACCCCCAATTTCTTTTGCCATTTCATTTTCTTTGATGAGATAGTCCTTCGTCACGCCAATATTAATAAAATCCCAAGGTAAAATCTCGTCATATTCCCGTTGGCGGAAGTTGTAAAAGTCTAAGGAAAGTCCCGTGTCTGAAAAGGCTTTTTGCCACTTTTCCCAGCTAAAATGCTCACTCCATCCGTCAAACCTTGCACCGTTTCGCCATGCCATTTCGATTAAGTGGCTGACACGGCGGTCGCCACGTGCTAAGGTGCCTTCTAGTACGGAAACGTCGGCATCGTGGTATTTGTAGCTGGCTCGCTTACTGTTTACCCCTATCTTGACAGTGCGTTGTTTTTGGCTAAACTCCTCGACCGAATGTTGGGGAAACCACTGGAATGGAGTGAAGGGTTTGGGTATAAAACAAGATGCAGAAATTGTAATACCTGGTGGGCGTTTACGCTTTTCCTTGGGTATACCGTAATAAGTTTCCACAATGTCATTAGCCAGTTTGCCGATTGCGGTTAAATCCCTATCATCCTCAAAAGGCAAACCAATTATGAAATAGAGCTTTAACCTATCCCAGCCACCCTCAAAAGCAAGGCGAACCCCCTCTAAAATATCGGTTTCGCTTATACCCTTTTTGATAATGTCCCGCATTTTCTGGCTACCACCTTCGGGAGCAAATGTAAGACTGGACTTGCGGACTTTTTGTACCTTTTCCAGCACGGTCTGATTGGCAGCATCAATCCTTAGGCTTGGAAGTGATATACTTATATTTTCGCTTGCAAAGCAGTCGTTAAGTTTGTCTACTAATTCATTCAAATTGGGATAGTCGTTAGTGGCAAGGGAAAGCAGGGAAATCTCCTCATGCCCGCTGGATGTCAGTAGATTTTTGGCTTGGGTAACAAGGGTGTCCACCTGTTTATTGCGATGTGGACGGTAAATGTACCCCGCTTGACAAAAGCGACAACCACGGATGCAACCCCGAAAAACTTCCAAGGCGACACGGTTATGTACTGTTTCAATCAGTGGAACTAATGCCTTTTCGGGGTAATG
>WQZZ01000065.1 GCA_009780485.1 Defluviitaleaceae bacterium
AAAGAATTTTGAAAGAATTAAGGGGTTTTGACTTAAAAACATAAAAAAATACAGGCTTCTCGATAGCCCGAAAAGCCCGTATTTACAATGTTTATGCGGATGGAGGGACTTGAACCCCCACGCACGAGGCACAGGTTTCTAAGACCTGCGTGTCTGCCGATTCCACCACATCCGCTCAAGTCAGGTTTGTTCTGACTTGTCTTGGACACGATAGATAGTATAACACGGCTGGCGTGGGCTGTCAAGCACTTTTTTTAATTATTTTAGAGATTTCGCAATTTGTACAATTTGCTCATGGGTAAGGTCCCCAGAGCTTATAGTGTAACCGATTTCACCAGTAAGCATCATAAACATACCTTCGCCAATTCTTGCGATACTGCCGTTAATTTCCAAATCTTCATAAGCGGCAGACCAATATGGCATACCCCATTCTACAGGATAGTACATAACGGAAAGGCGGAATTCCTGGTCGCCATTGGCAAATACAAGGGCAACACTTGTGCCAGCAGACCAATGGTCTGGGTTGCGGATTGGGTCAACATCGAAGCGGGCGTAGCTAAAAGTGAAGCCTTCTGGTAAATATGCAGGTTGCAAAACATCAATTGTTAGTTTTGCCAAAGCCTCATCCAAATCGTGTAGGATGGTAAGGTCTTGTATAACTTCTGCAACGCCATCAACTTCGATAACAATTGGGCTTGTGGCATAACGGTAAATGTCTCTACTTCCCATGATAATGCCCTCATCGAGGTTTTCCATTCTGGTAAATTCGTTTACATACTGCTCGCCTTCCAAAATTACTATTTCTGAATGTCGCCAGTTGCCGTTTACAGCCGCAATTGCAACCGCCGAAATAGACATAACACCAACAAGTGCCGCTACCAATGCCACAGCGGGCTTTTTCATTTTTCTGTTTTTATTCATAATAATTCTCTCCTCTTGGTTTAATTTGGTTTTAATCTTTTCAAATTGCCTTGCCTTGTCCACCTCTGCCGAGGGGTCAAAAGCTTTGCACATTTCCAAAAAATCCTTATCGCTCATCCCTTTGAACCTCCTCTAAATACTTTCTTAATTTGCCCATGGCACGATGCACAATTACGCCCACTTGTGACGCACTGATGCCCAACACCTCACCAATTTCGCCATGTTTAAGCTCTGTGGCGAATTTCATGGACAAAATTTGCCGCTCTTTGTCCTTTAACCTAGACAAACCTACCATCAGTTCATGATTTTTCTCGTTCATTACCACAACCTCGTCAGGTTGTTGTTCTCCGCTTATCATGCCCATTATGGCATCCACAGGAGCAAAGTTGCGTCGCATACTTTTTCGCAAATAATCTGTCACTGTGTTTTTTGCAATGGCTATAAGCCAAGCTTCCATGGGTTTGCTGGGATTGTAGCTGTCATATTTTTGTATAGCCTTTACAAAAACATCACTTGCCAGCTCCTCCGCATCGTGGTGGTTGTTGATACGAAAAGCAATGTAATTGTACACGCTTTTGTGGTGGCGGTGGTACATAAGTTCCAGCGAATATGCTGTTTCGACTTTACTTTCCCTCGTCGTTCTTCCGATTGTGTGAACCACAACACACCTCCTAAGCATTTTTTGGTATTGCTTGCAAGCCTTACACCATGGTATACGCATAAGCAATAATGACATTAACAAAAATTCTAAAAAAATTAAACTTTCTATTTTGAGTTTGATAAATGGCATCCTATTAATTTTTTTCGCAATACTTTTTCTATCACTCTTTGTAATCTTTCCCGTCATATTTTCTGCATATGCACTCAAACCATTCCGCAATAGAAGCCATAAATAATTGAAATCCAACCAACAAAAGTCTTGCCTAAAAAAACCAACCATGCTATAATTATAATGAGGTGATTACGGATGATTAAATTTTCCAATGCAAGTGTGTATAACTTTGAAAACGCCATTCGTGGGGCAAGAAACCCTATGAACAGCTGGGATAAAATCGACAGCTTTTACAATGAAGCTGGGGATTATGTTTTAGGAGAAAACGACTTAAAACTGGCGAGGGGTCTATGCGTTGCGGGAAGTGACCACCGCAAATTTATGCGTCAAATTTTTGTGTCGGTGGACATTAACGCCCCCATGTATTGGTGGAAAGAATACGATACATATAAAGTGGGTACAGCCGCCAACTCTACCAGCACAATGCACAAAATCCACTCCAAACCTATAGAGCTTGCTGACTTTAGCTACGACCATCTGGATGCCCCTACAACCCAAGTTTTACAAAACTTTATAAATGACATCGAAAAAATCCGCTTAACCTATAACCAAACCAAAGATAAGGGGGATTGGTACAAAATAATCCAGTTACTTCCTAGCAGTTATAATCAATTGCGTACCTGCACCATGAATTATGAAAACCTAGTGGCAATGTACCATGCCCGCAAATCCCACAAACTACAAGAATGGCATGAATTTGCTAAATGGGTAGAAACTTTGCCATATGCAGAGCATTTAATAACAACTATCAAATAGTATAAACCCCATAAACGTCACGGCGTTTATGGGGTTTGTTTGTTATTCGTCCTCTGGTTCTTCTTCTGGCTGTCGGGTTGTACCGTCTTTAATGTCTCGCACCAATTGTCGGGCGGCTTCTTCGTCTATATTATAGCGGGTTGCCATTGTGCCTGGCACCATATGAAAGACAATGTTTTCAGTGTCTATGGCTTGGAAAATACCGTTAGCATTATACTGGGCAACAGCAACCAGCCCCATATTGGTATCCACACGGGTTATAAAGGTTGATATTAAAGCCAATGGGTCATTCATAATAGATTCTTGGTTAAGGGACTGCTCAAAAAAGTTTGATAAAAAGTCTTGGGTCATTCTCATTCTAAATAAATCCCCTGTGGGGTGGTTGCGGAAGCGGATTACCTGCTCTGCCTGTCTGCCATTTAGCGTTTGCAAGCCTTGGGGTATGTCAATGTCAATGCCTCCACCTTGTACATAAAACAGACGCTGTGGTATATACATTTCCACCCCGCCAACAGCATCCACAATATAACGGAATGCTGAAAGGTCGATTTTCACATAATAGTCAAACTCTATATCAAGCATAGCTTCTATATAATTTTGTATCATCACACGACCATTATTGCCCTGTCCTGCTCTGGTAAACATTTCATTAATTATAATCCAGTTACGGTCGCTAGGAAGCGAGCCACCCCTGCCAATTGCGGCAAAATCCGCCCGAACCTCTGGTGTCAATGTCACAATGCTGTCACGTGGTATAGATATAATATCTAAATAGCCTGTTTCGCCATTAAAATGACCCGCAAGTATTGTGTCTGGAAGACTTGCTTCATCATCCAAGCCAAGAATTAGAAAGTTTATGTTTGGTAGGGGCTGGGTATTGCCTCCTCCTCCACCAAATCCAAAACCACCACCTTCAGGAATAAGCCATCCTAAAAGTCCTGTGCTACCGTTTTGTCCACTACCAAAACTACTGGTAAGAATTGCAGCAGCGGCAATAATAACCACAGCAACAGCGGTTAAGCTGGTTAGAGCAATTATTTTCTTTGCTGTTTTGCTCATTTCGCCAACCCCTTTCGGATTTCTTGGGCAATTTGTTCCATTTTGTCGTCAGTTATGCCCGCCATGGGCTTGCCCAAGCGTACGCCGTCGTTTTTATGACGTGGGATGATGTGCAAATGAAAATAAAACACAGTTTGGTCTGCTTCCGCCTCGTTGTTTTGTAAAATATGAACACCGTCTGCGCCAACAACCGACTTTACCGCAGTTGCAATACGTTTTGCTAATGGGTACAACCCCTGTGCCGACTTTTCGTCCAAGTCAAAAATATTGCGGGCTGGGGTTTTTGGCATTATCAAACAATGCCCCAGCGACGATGGGAATTTATCTAATATAACAAAAAAATCTTCATCCTCATAAACCTTATAACAGGGTAGTTCTCCTTGGATAATTTTATAAAAAATGGTGCTGGATAAATCACTCATAAACATACCTCCTCACGTTTATTTTACCCTAATCCAACAAAAAGTAAAGAGAAGCTACAAAAGTTTAATCATTATGTAATATTGCGGACAACAAATTACCCTTGATAATATTACGTATATATGATAAAATTAGGGTATGTATAAAAATTTGAACTGCACTGCAATTGTGGTGGCTGGCGGACGTGGCACACGCTTCGGAGGGGACTTGCCCAAGCAATTTTTACAATTGGGTGGTATACCTGTAATTGGACATAGCTTGCAGGCGTTTAACGCCTGCCCTTTTGTTGACGAAATTGTAATTGTTGTCCCTTCCCAATTCTGGGATATTTGTAAGGGTTTAGAACTTACAAAACCCGTCCATTTTACAGAGGGGGGCGAAACCCGACAACAATCCGTTTCCGCTGGGCTTGCTTTTGTACACAGCGGGCTTGTACTAATCCACGATGGTGCAAGACCTTTTATAGAGATTGACAAAATAGAAACCCTACTTGCAGTGGCACACGGGGGCGAAGTCGCAACCCTTGCCACCCCTGTCACCGACACCTTAAAAGTTGCGGATGACAATATGAAGGTTGCCAAAACCCTGCACCGTGAAAGGGTCTTTGCGGTGCAAACCCCACAGGCTTTTCCTGTGGACATTATTAAAAAAGCACATGAAAAAAAAGTTAGCCAAGCTTATGATGACTGTCAACTGGTAGAACTTTTAGGCATAAAACCACGTCTTATTAGGGGAAGCACACAAAACATAAAAATAACCCACCCCATAGACCTAGTGATTGCCGAAATGATTTTGAAGGAGCGTAGTTTATGAACGATAAAAAGCTAATTGCAAGATTTAGAACAGCTTTTGCCGTTGTTACCATTGGCGTAGCGGCTTTAACTGCTGTCGCTGTCTTTTTAATGGTTTCTGCAGAAGTTTCCATGGTTGCTACCATGTCCACCCTTGGGGGAGGGCTAGTCTTAATATTTGTTGTTATTGCAATGGGAAACTCCCTTGCCCAGTCTGTAATTAAACCAGCCAAAGAAATTGCAGAAGGCAACTTTAATTACAAAGGTGACGACGAGCTGGGTCAAATTGCCCAGCAAATGCGAGATGCCAGCGAAAACATGGAAAAGTTACGAGAATTTATGATAAGAGTGGAGCAGAACGCCCAGCGTGGCGACATTGCCACCGTTCCCCTAAGAAGCGAACTTAAAGGAGTTCATTTAGAGATTGCCGAAGCAACAAACCGCATTTTAGACGCTGTTGCGACTGATATTAGCAGAATTAGCTCTGCTCTTGGCAATGTAGGCGACGGACAATTGTCCATGGCATTAAATGCTGGAGTGCGTGGTTCGCTGGCACGCCCGTTGGAAAACCTTTCAAAAGCCCTGCAAGCCTTTTGTGCAGATGTTACAAAATTTGCGGGTGGCATTATGGATGGAAGTCAGCAAAGCCTTATCCCTGCTGACAGATACAAAGGTCATTGGCATGAGATGGCAAGAAGCCTAAATAAATCAAGACAAGCCACAAGTGACCACTTGTTGCAAGCGTCCGAAGCTTTATCAGCTTTGGGTATAGGCAATTTAACCGCAACTTTACCCGTGGAAGGTGGGGGGCAGTTTACCAGATATGCCAATGCTTTTAATGGAGCTGTAGAGCAACTTTCAAGACAAGTGGAAACTATTTGTAAGGCTTTAGGAGAGAGGACAACAGACAGAAGGGTAACGGGGGACTTTCCTGGGGATTTTGCAAAAATACGTATTGCCATGGAAGCCGTCCCAGAGCCGACTGTACAACCAAGACCATCCCCTTTTAACAACCTAAAACCCACGAATATCACTGACAAAAAAACTACAACAACAACCACAAGAAAACCCAGAGATACTAGTGAATACCGCCAAATGTCGGGGGCATACAAAGCCCCTGTATCATCGTCCACGGGCAGTCGTGCCAGGGATTATCTTAAATCTGATTTCGGCAAGTATTAAACCAAAAACCCCTGCCATTACCATGTGGCAGGGGGTTTTGATTATGCACTACTACCTTTTCGTTTTAGGGCTTCAAACACTGGTGTTAAAACCTTAAACATAATGAAGCTGGCTATAGTTACAATTACGTTCTTTAAGATGTTGAAGGGCAGTATAGAATAAGCTAGAAGTGTGAATAGATTTGTAATATTTTCGTTTATAGCAGTACCCATGCCAATTATCCGTTCTACGTCACCTTCAAAAAACAAATTAGCAAACACTGGTATCATCACAAAGTAGTTCAAAGCTAATGCAACGGCTGTGGATATAAGCGTACCCGCCAATGCCCCAAGCATAAATCCTTTAATCCCCTTTACACGATGGTAGATAAAAGCGAGGGGCAGTATGTATGTGGCTCCTGTGATAAAATTTACAATTGGACCAAGACCACCAGTAGAACTGCCTGTAATTAGCACACTTAAAATGTTACGAATCACCAAAATCCACAATCCAGCAAAAGGCCCAAGAGCCATAGAACCGACCACCGCAGGCATATCCGCAATGTCCAAGGCTAAAAAGCTCGGGAAGATGGGTAGTCGCCAACGGAAAATGCCGTCAAGGGTGAGAACGAAGGCAACAGCAGACAACATGGCAATTTTTGACATGTTTAATGGGGTAAGTAACTTTACTCTTTTTGTTCCTGTCATAAAAATTCCTCCTAGGAAATATAAAAGCCCAAAGCATTAGACTTTGGGCAGGAAAAATCAAAACTAACCGTAAAAAAACGGCTTGCTTCTTCCATCCAGACTTCCCAAACGTGTTGTTTGAGTTACTGTCGGTTTTGGAATTTCACCAAATCATGCCTTACTTTTGAAAAAGTTCGGCTCGTGGACTATCACCACCGGTCGGGATTTTAACCCTGCCCTGAAGCTTTTATTTTATTATTTTAAGTGATGATACCACAGGACAAACTATCCTGTCAAGAGAAATTTTACAAAAAATTAACGAAAAATTTCTGCAAGTCGAAAGCGAGGGCGTAGGGTTATTTGCTCATATTCTTCATCAGAAAGATATACAACCTGCCCCTTAGTCACATCCATTAGACACATGGGCGGAAACATTATGCACCACCAATTGTCGCCAGAACCCTCACCAATTATGATTTGCAGGGCGGTGTAATCTCCGCTAGGCAAAAAAATATGTGCGTAAGACATGGGAGGAAAACCCAGACCTTCCACTAGGCGAACTGTCACATTATGTCCGCTGGCAAACTTTGTAGCCTCATACTCAATTAAATTCAAATTTTCAGCTATGACAGTCTTGGCTTTAGGCATAGATGGGGCATCTGCCACCAAATCCCGCACCAAGCCCCAAATTTCGTCACGTATTTTAAGTTTTAACTCTTGCTCGGCATCTGTGTTGTCTGCCGCTAAAATATGTAAGCGTATTACGTGGTTTCGCCAATCATTACCCTGTTGACCCGTCGCCCCGACCACCGAAAAAGCGAAAATCACCGCTAAACCAATCATTAAAGCCATTAAACCATCTAATGCAAACCTTTTAACCTTACTCATTTGTAAATCCTCCAAATTTCAGAATGTTGCTATATTATTTCCATCATTTTTCAAAATATACCTTGCACATAAAAATAGCTAGACTAATTGGGGATAATGTGTTATAATCGGGTCGAGGTGGTATTATGGAGAAGATTATGGCAAAGCTTAATATAAAATCCTCCACCCTTATGAAAATTTTGCTAGGACTTGCCCTTGGCGTGGTGGTTGTACTGGCAGTGGTTTTCATAAACCTACGTAATAACCAGTCCGCCGTTGTTGTGGCATCTGAAGAACCAAAGCCCGCCACATTATATGAGCAAATGGAAGAAATAACGGAAACGGTGATACAAAATAATACAATCGTAGTGTATGTCAGCGGTCACGTATACAACCCTGGGGTGTTTGAGTTTTATCAAGGCGCAAGGGTGCGTGATGCGGTGGAAATGGCTGGCGGTATGACAGATTATGCCGACCCCAACGCCATAAATCTAGCTGCCACCATTTTTGACGAACAACATATTGTTGTTTTTGGCATAGAGGACAACGCCCCGCCCACAGCTTCCGCCGTTATGGCTGGACAAAACAGCGGTTTAATAAACATAAACCGTGCCACAGCAGAAGAATTGACAACTTTAAGTGGTATTGGTCCTGCCAGAGCGGATGCCATCATTAGACACAGAGAAGCCCGTGGTGGTTTTAACAATATCGAAGAAATAAAGAATGTTTCTGGCATTGGTGATAGTATATTTGGCAATATAAGAGATAGAATTACTGTAAATTAACGGGGGTGTGGTATGGCTACAAAAGTGTTGCTTGTGGATGATGAAAAGTTGATTGTAAAAGGTATCAAATTTAGCCTAGAGCAGGACGGGATGGACGTTGTGGCTTGCCATGACGGGGAAGAAGCCCTAGAGCTTGCCAGAACCCAGTCCTTTGATTTGATTGTGCTGGACATTATGCTTCCCAAAATGGATGGATTGGAGATTTGCCAAGCGGTGCGGGAATTTTCCCAAGTGCCGATTATTATGCTGTCTGCCAAGTCAGAAGACATGGACAAAATTATGGGCTTAGAATACGGGGCGGACGACTATTTGACTAAGCCATTTAATATCCTAGAACTTAAGGCACGTATGAAGGCAGTTTTGCGCCGTGGCACACGCAAAAAGAAAGAAACTGCATCAACACCTGTTAAAAAGGTGTTCCAAGCCCGTGAATTGCGGGTGGACACAAATTCACGCCGTGTTATGATGGAGGGTAAGGAGGTAAACCTAACCGCCAAGGAATTTGACCTTTTAGAGCTGTTAATTGAAAACCCAGACAAAGTTTACAGCCGTGAGGAACTTTTAAGCACCGTTTGGGGATATGACTACCCAGGGGATGTGCGGACGGTGGACGTTCATGTGCGTCGCTTGCGTGAAAAGATTGAGATGACACCAAGCGAGCCTAAATATATTCACACCAAATGGGGTGTGGGGTATTACTTTAAGTAAGGAAGGTGTTTGTATTTTTACAGAAAGGATGCAAAGGGCATGTCCGTAGGAAAATTAACGGAGGAAAAGCAAACTACAAAAGGGCGTGGCTTGGACATTCCTCTGCGACCTTCCAAAATCTTTCATGTTGTGCTTGATGGGGTACGTACCCTGCGTTTTAAGCTGTTTTTGTCATACATATTGGTAGGCGTAGTACCTCTAGTTATTTTATGGAGCATCATATCAAGTGGCATACAAGACGAATTTTTGGAAAGGGATTTGGGTGTGTTACGTGCTGGTGCAACCCAAATTTCCACCCAACTGTCCATCAGCAACTTCATGGGAGACATAGAAGCACGCCAAGAATTAAGCAATGCCTTAATGGAAGAAAGCACTCGACTTTCCAGCCGTGTTTTTGTGGCAGACACTATGGCAACCATTATTTTTGACAGCCAAGAATTGATGGAAGGCCAAACATCTGCAAATAACAATTTGCTTAACGCCTTGGATGGCGAACATAGTTACAGCCACATAATGACTGACGAAAATATGCTAAGAATAGAATCCGCCGTGTCCATTGTAGACGCTGATAACCAAGTTATTGGTATGGTAATGCTACGCCACTACACCACGGAGGCGGCAGACATCATAGCCAGCATCAACGAAGACACCACATTGCTTTTAATTGCAATTGGGGCAACAGTTATGGTGGTTGTGCTGTTTATTGCATCTTGGCTGTTGCAACCCCTAAGCCGTGTTCTAACAGCGGTTAAACGCATTTCCGAAGGGCATTTGGACCAACGTATAGAACTTAGTGGAAAGGACGAGATTTCTGCCCTTGGCGTGGCAGTGAACAATATGGCACAAAAATTGGAGCGGGTAGAAGTTACACGCCAAGAATTTGTATCAAATGTGTCCCACGAGCTTAAAACCCCTCTGTCCTCCGTAAAAGTGCTTAGCGAGTCACTATTGCACAAAGAAGGCTTGCCCGAAGCCACATATCAGGAGTTTCTATGGGATATAAATTCCGAAGTTGACCGTATGAGTGACATTATAGAAGAATTGCTTACCATTGTACGCCTTGATGAGGCGGAATTGCCTCTAAACATCGGCACCTTCTCCCTAGTAGTCATGCTGGAAGAAGCGGTTAAGCGTTTACGACCACTTGCGATGAAAAAGAAGGTAAATATAGAAATTAATGCCCCCAGCGAAGTTTATCTGGAAGGTGACGAAATTAAGCTTAGCCTTGCCATCACAAACTTGGTGGAAAATGCCCTAAAATACAGCCATGAAGGCGGGCTTGTGAAGGTGGGGCTGGAAGTTGACAGCAAAAACGCCTTCATAACCGTGGCAGACAATGGCATTGGCATTTGCGAAGAAGACCAAG
>WQZZ01000066.1 GCA_009780485.1 Defluviitaleaceae bacterium
CAAGTTTCTGCCCTTATGGCGGAGCAGTTGATGGGCAAAGGCATGGATGAAACTGATAGAAACAAAATCCTAGACGAGGCAATTTCTGAATTGGGGGATGCCGTATGGAAAGGATAGTTGTTTTGAGATATGCCAAGGCTTTGTTTGACATTGCCTTGGAAAAAAACAAGGTGGATGAGTATGACAAAACCTGCAAGGAAATCCTTGCCATACTTGATGCAGACAAGGAACTTTTTGCAGTTGTAAACCACCTTAGCATCTCTGCTGACGATAAAATGACCACAATGAAGGGCATTTTTGGTGGCAAGGTTGATGATGACTTTATAGGCATCTTCGCCTTAATTTTCCGCAGAGGTCGCCAAGGGGAGTTGGTTGGCATTTTACAGCATTTTGGCAAACTGTATAAAGATTTCAAGCGGATTGCCACTGCGAAATTAATGTCTGCCACACCCCTATCACAAGAAAAGATTAACGAAATCGGGGCAACGCTTGCTAAAAAGCTGGACAAAACCGTGGAATTTGAAATTACGGTTGACCCCGCTTTAATTGCGGGCTTTCGTGTAGAGGTTGACGGCTATGTGTTTGATGCCAGCATGAAAGTGCAGTTGTCCCAAATGAAAAAGCAATTGTTACAGGCGGGACGACATACCGTGTTGCCATAAAATGAAGGAGATTAATATATGAGTCTTAGACCTGAAGAAATCAGCTCCGTCATTAAGGAGCAGATAAAAGGATATTCGTCCCGTCTGGATATTTCCCAAACGGGAACGGTCATACAGGTTGGTGACGGTATTGCCCGTGTTTTCGGCTTGGAAAAAGCCATGGCTGGTGAGCTTTTAGAGTTTGTAGAAGCTGGCGTTTTCGGCATGGCACTTAACCTTGAAGAAGACAATGTGGGCGTGGTGCTTTTGGGTAGTGACGAGGCGATAAAGGAAGGTGACGCTGTTCGTCTGACTGGACGTGTTGTGGAAGTTCCCTCGGGGGATGCCATGATTGGTCGTGTTGTCAACGCCCTTGGTGAGCCAATTGACGGCAAAGGTCCAATTAATACCAACACAAGCCGTCCAATGGAAAGGGTTGCCCCTGGTGTTATCACCCGTCAAGAGGTTTCTGTGCCTGTGCAAACAGGTATAAAAGCCATTGACAGCATGGTGCCAATCGGTCGTGGTCAGCGTGAGCTTATTATCGGCGACCGCCAAACGGGTAAAACTGCCATTTGTATTGATACCATCATCAACCAAAAAGGGCAAGATATGCTTTGTGTGTATGTTGCCATTGGACAAAAAGCGTCCACAGTAGCACGTGTTGTTTCCACTTTGGAAAAAACTGGTGCGTTGGACTATACAACCGTGGTTGTGGCATCCGCTTCCGACACCGCACCTTTGCAGTATATGGCACCTTATTGTGGTGTTGCCATTGCAGAGGAGTGGATGGAGCAAGGCAAGGACGTTTTGATTGTTTATGACGACTTGTCAAAGCACGCTGTGGCATATCGTGCCATGTCGCTACTTTTGCGTCGTCCTCCAGGACGTGAAGCTTATCCTGGTGATGTTTTCTACCTACATTCACGCCTTTTGGAGCGTGCGGCACGCCTTAACAAGGATTATGGCGGTGGCTCAATCACTGCACTTCCCATTATCGAAACCCAAGCGGGTGACGTTTCGGCGTATATACCAACCAACGTAATTTCTATTACAGACGGGCAAATTTTCTTGGAGTCTGATATGTTTAACGCTGGTATTCGTCCTGCGGTAAACCCTGGACTTTCAGTTTCTCGTGTTGGTGGTGCTGCCCAAATTAAGGCTATGCGTCAAATTGCTGGTCCTATCCGTGTGGAACTTGCACAGTATCGTGAACTTGCTGCATTTGCCCAATTTGGCTCTGACCTTGATAAGGACACATTGGAGCGTTTGAACCACGGCTTGCGTATCGTAGAAATTTTGAAGCAAGCACAATACAAACCTCAATCCGTTGAGGAGCAGGTTTTGGTGCTGTTTGCCGTTACCAACAAATATTTAGCCGACGTTGCTGTGGAAGAAATTGGTGCTTTTGAAGTGGAACTTCTTAATCATTTCCATACAAATCACAGTGACATCCTTGCATCAATCCGTGAGAAAAAACAGATTGACAGTGGGCTGGCTGAGATTTTAACCAAAGCAATCGAGCAGTTTAAGCTTGGACGTGGCGTTAAAGGAAATGAAGCCAAGGCCGAAGGTGATTTAACCACGGATTTGGAAGAAAAGTTAAAAGTTGGGCAAGAATAGGGGAGGTGGCGTAAATGGCGACAACTCGTGACATTAAGGGGCGTATACGCTCTGTTACCACCACCAAAAAAACCACAAAGGCTATGAATTTGGTGTCCAGTGCCAAAATGGCACGTGCCAGAGGAAGGCTTAATGCGGCAAACCCTTATTTTATGTTGACCCGCAAAACCATTGGCGATATTATTAATGGTTGCGTTGAAATTATTTCTGCTGAGGACTTTCCCTTTTTTGAGGGTAACAGACCTCTAAAAAAGGCTCTTGTGGTGGCGATTGCCAATGACAGGGGACTTTGCGGTGGATATAACGCAAATGTAACCAAAAAAGCTGCAATGGTGGCGGCTGAATTATCTGATGACGGCAAGGACGTTACATTCCTTACCATCGGCAACAAAGCAAGGGACTTTTTGCGTCGTGGTGGGGCGAGAATTATCAGCCATTATGGTGGAATTTCTGAATCTCCCACGGTGCTGGATGCCCAAGACATCGTAAAGGAGCTGGTTGGTCTTTACGAGCAGGGGACTGTTGACGAAATTCACGTGGTTTATACGGAATTTGTGTCGGCAATCACCTATGTGCCAAAATCTATTAGAATGTTGCCATTGTCAGCAGGGGATTTTCCCCCAGAGGAAGGGCATAAAGCTGGCTTGATTAAATTCGAGCCAAGCTCTACCGATGTGTTGACGAGGGTGATTCCTAAATATTTAAGCACAACAATGTATGAAACCTTGATAACCTCTGCCGCTTCTGGACAAGGGGCGACCATGACAGCCATGGATTCCGCAACGGAAAACGCTGAGAATATCATTGATAATCTTACATTGGTGCTAAACAGAGTGCGTCAAGCTGCCATCACCCAAGAAATTTCTGAGATTGTTGGCGGTGCAAACGCATTAGAATAAAATTATGATTATTCCCGTAACAAATGATAACCAAATGGAATGGGCTAAAATGTGCAATGCCCTGTGGCAGGAAAACACTGTAGAGCAAATGTTGGCAGAATTGCCGAATTTGCCCAATGAGTTTTTATGCTATGCAGAGGGCAAGCCAGCAGGCCTTGTCAGCCTTACCCTTAGACATGATTATGTAGAAGGCACAGAAACAAGCCCCGTGGGCTATCTGGAAGCCATTTACGTAAAACCCGAGTTTAGAGGGCAGGGCATTGCACGAAAATTGGTGGAGTTTTGTAAACAGTGGTCTGCTGACCAAGGTTGCACGGAATTTGCATCCGATTGCGAGTTGCATAACGAAGCCAGTCGTCTGTTCCACAACGCCGTTGGCTTTACCGAAGCCAACCGTATAATATGTTTCACCATGAAGCTATAATGGCGTGATATATACGCCAATCCTCCCGAAAGGAGCGTGACAGAATTTGACAAGCACTACAAACATAGGTAAAATAACTCAAATTATTGGTGCGGTTTTGGACATTAAATTTCCAGAAGATGCCATGCCAAACCTTTATAATGCCGTCACCATTAAAGGGACGGACAGGGATGTTGTTGCGGAAGTTGCCCAGCATTTGGGTGATGGAGTTGTCCGTGCAATCGCAATGTCGTCAACCGACGGTTTGACCAGAAACATGGACGTTATCGACACGGGAGATGCCATTTCTGTGCCTGTTGGCGAGCCAACCCTTGGACGTATTTTTAACGTATTAGGGGAAGCCATTGACAACAAAGAGCAACCAGTAAGTGAGCGTTGGAAAATCCACCGTGAAGCACCCAGTTTCTCGGAGCAAGCGGCGGCTGTTGAAATGCTTGAAACAGGCATCAAAGCCGTTGACCTGCTTTGTCCATACGCCAAGGGCGGTAAAATCGGTCTTTTTGGCGGTGCGGGTGTAGGTAAAACGGTACTTATTACCGAGCTTATCCGTAATATCGCTACAGAGCATGGCGGATATTCCGTATTTGCTGGCGTTGGTGAGCGTACCCGTGAGGGTAATGACCTTTACCACGAAATGGCAGAATCTGGCGTTATTGATAAAACTGCCCTCTGCTTCGGGCAGATGAACGAGCCACCAGGTGCGAGAATGAGAATCGCCCTAACTGGTCTTACCATGGCGGAATACTTCCGTGATGTGCAGGGGCAGGACGTACTATTGTTCGTTGATAACATCTTCCGTTTTGTACAGGCGGGTTCTGAGGTGTCTGCACTTCTTGGGCGTATGCCTTCTGCGGTGGGTTATCAGCCCACACTTGCCACGGAAATTGGTATGTTGCAGGAGCGTATAGCGTCCACAAACAAAGGCTCTATCACCTCTGTGCAAGCGGTTTACGTGCCTGCGGATGACTATACAGACCCTGCCCCAGCCACCACATTTGCCCACTTGGACGCAACCACGGCACTTTCACGTGCCATCGTGGAACTTGGCATCTATCCCGCAATTGACCCGCTTGTGTCCACATCCCGTATCCTCGACCCCATGATTTTGGGTGACAAGCATTACGAGACGGCACGTGGCGTACAAGAAATCCTTCAGCGTTATAAGGAATTGCAAGACATAATCGCAATCCTTGGTATGGATGAACTTTCAGAGGCGGACAAAATCACCGTTGCCCGTGCTAGAAAGGTGCAACGCTTCTTGTCGCAACCTTTCTTCGTGGCAGAAAAGTTTACCAACTTCCCAGGTCGTTATGTGCCTGTGGCAGAAACCGTCCGTGGTTTTGCCGAAATTTTGGAAGGCAAACACGACCATATCCCAGAAGGCATGTTCTTGATGGCTGGCGGTATTGATGATGTTTCAGAAAAATACAAAGCAAGCCAAAGTAACGCATAGGGGGTGCTTTTGTGGCAACCAAAAAGTTTCGCCTTAAAATTGTAACTCCTACTAGGTTGACTGTGGACAAAGATGTGTCCATGGTTATCATGCAAACCATTGACGGTCAAATTGGCGTGCAAGCGGGACACATACCCGTTGTAACCGTCCTTGACCATGGTGTTTTGCGTTATTACGACGACGAAAAAATTGAGCAAGTGGCGGTTTTTGGCGGTTATGCTGAGATTAACCAAAAAGAGGTCATTGTATTGGCAGAAACTGCTGAACGCCCCGAGGACATTGATGTTGAGAGGGCAAGGCAAGCCAAAGAGCGTGCCAACCGATACCTTGCAGAACAACGGGCAGAGATGGACACTATGCGGGCGAAAGTCGCTTTGCGTAAGTCCCTTGTGCGTCTTGAGTTGTCAGGACAACCATTAACACCAGATAAAAAATAGCTATATTGCATAAATAAAAACACCTCTCATAATGAAGGGTGTTCGGACTGTATCCGTCATTGCGAGGAGCGAAGCGACGAAGCAATCTCCTGCCTGTAGACGTGAGATTGCTTCGCTTCGCTCGCAATGACGAGCATAGGGGTTTACCATCAGCCTGAACACTTTTCATAATGAAGGGTGTTTTTTTGTATTTTTTTGAAAAAACCACTTGACAAAGGTAAGATTTTGTACTATACTGGGAATGTTTCACCAAGATATATTGGGATACTGTATAAAGGTGCTTGCCCGCACCCGTAGAAAAGCTGTAGGCAAGCACCCCACCACAGTCCCAAACGAGACCTAAGGGACATTGTACCCTATCTTAGGTCTTCTTGTCAAGCACTTATTGACAAAAAGGGTATAAGAAAGGAGCGATGCCCAATGGAAAACAAAAAGAAATTCCTAAAAGAAAGAGTTCTCGATGAATTAAACAGAATTGTAATCCCAGCAGAAGCCAGAGACCTTCTATGCCTAGAAAAAGGCACGAAAGTCAATGTATATGTTGAAGGTGACAAAATCATCATCGAAAGAGTTGGAGAACCATGCCCAAGTTGCGGGCGTTAATTGTATGGTGGGGGCTTGCCCCCACTTTTTTATATCAATCTCCACACTGTCAAACATATATGTTTGACAAAACTGCTTTTATAAGGTACAATTATTTAAGTCAATTAGGTATTGTCACAAGATAAGGGGATTATTATGAAAAAATATGCGTTGATAAGTGTTTCTGATAAAACTGGCGTTGTGGATTTTTCCCGTGGGCTAAATGGGCATGGTTTTACAATCATTTCTACTGGCAACACCTTTAAGAGTTTGAAAGAAGCAGGCGTGGATGCCGTAGAAGCTTCGGAGGTTACTGGTTTTCCCGAATGTTTAGATGGTCGGCTTAAAACTTTGCACCCATGTATCCACGGTGGCATTTTGGCAAGGCGCGACCTGTCCCATCACATGGAATTTATCAACAAGGCAGGGATAAACACCATTGATTTGGTTTGCGTAAATCTGTATCCCTTCAAAGAAACCATACAAAAAACTGACGATTTAGCACAGATTATAGAAAATATTGATATTGGTGGCCCTGCCATGATACGTTCTGCGGCAAAAAATTACGACAGCGTTTGTGTTGTTGTTGATGTGGCAGATTATAACGATGTGCTGGCCGAACTTGCTTCTGACATCGGAATTAGCCGTGATTTTCGCTTTAAGATGTCCGCCAAGGCGTTTGCCCACACGGCG
Source organism: Defluviitaleaceae bacterium (assembly GCA_009780485.1). Classification (GTDB taxonomy): domain Bacteria; phylum Bacillota; class Clostridia; order Lachnospirales; family WRAX01; genus WRAX01. The sequence continues at coordinate 6,753 of WQZZ01000066.1, forward strand.
GCTTATGATGCGTTAATAGCCCAGTATTTGGGTTGGCTAACAGGGGCAGAGCAGTTCCCGCAAACCATGACCTTGACCTACGAGAAAGTGCAAGGTTTACGTTACGGAGAAAACCCTCACCAAAAGGCGGCTTTTTATCGGGAAGTCCAAACCCTGCCCGAGGATTTGGTAAACGCCAAACAGTTGCATGGCAAGGAACTTTCTTTTAACAATATCAACGATGCCCATGGTGCGGTGGAACTTCTGCGGGAGTTTAAGCAACCATGTGTTGTTGCGGTTAAACACGCTACCCCTTGCGGGGTGGGTGTTGCTGATAACTTGGTTGATGCGTGGCACAAAGCCCATGATGCTGACCCCACATCAATTTTTGGCGGGATTGTAGCGGCAAACCGTGAAATTGATGCTGACGTTGCCACTGAAATTGGCAAGATTTTTGTGGAAATTGTAATCGCACCTTCATATAGTGATGCTGCATTGGAAATACTGCAACAAAAGAAAAATATTCGCTTGTTGGTTTTGGATGCGGTTAAGGCTAAAGGGTCTGTTGACCTAAAAAAAGTCAGTGGCGGACTGCTAATACAAGACGAAGATGACTTGTTGGAATTTGAACCGAACTTTGCAACAAACAGAAAGCCTACGCCTAACGAAATGGCTGATTTGGAGTTCGCTTGGGCTTTAAGCAAGCATGTGAAATCCAATGGTATAGCCATAACCAAAAACGGACAAAGTTTGGGGCTTGCTGGCGGGCAGGTTAATCGACTTTGGGCGACCACAGGGGCAATCGACCATGCAATCAGCTTTTTTGGAGCAGATGGACTAAAAGGGGCGGTTATGGCTTCTGACGGCTTTTTCCCTTTCGATGATTGTGTCAAGGTGGCGGCAGAAGCTGGCATTACAGCAATTGTGCAACCTGGTGGTTCGCAAAATGACCAAGCCAGCATTGATGCTTGTAATGAGATGGGAATTGCCATGATTTTTACAGGAGTTAGGCATTTTAGACACTAAGAAATGGGGTGGCGGTGTGCCAGATTTTATAAATTGTAAGCATTGCAAGAAGCTTTTTGCTAAGTTTGACCAATCATCATACTGTGACAACTGTACCGAAGTGGAGGAGGAGGTCTTTCGCAAGGTGCGTAACTTTTTGTATGCTTGCCCTAATTCGGATGCCATTGCCATATCTAAAGCCACGGGCGTACCACCCCTTAAAATTTTTGAGTACGTGAAGGAAGGGCGGGTGGCAATCGCAAGCAAGCCAGAGATTGACGAAGCAAGCGAGGAAGGGGATGAGCAATAATGCGACAACTGACTGTTGAGGAGTTTTCGGCAAATATCCATGAGTATATAGGTAAAGACGAGGTAAAGCAATTAGAAATTTTAGAAAACGGAGTAACCACCATTGTAACCTTTGTACAAAAAAAGCCTGTAGACCATGTACAAATTTTCCAAGATGTTGTAGGCACAATTGACTTACCAGACGACTTTGACTTCAAAAAATTTATGTCGGACAGCTTATGGGAAGACTATGAAAATCTTAATTGATACTAATGTTGTATTGGATGTTGTACTGGTTCGTGGTATTTTTTATGAAAATTCTAGAAAAATCCTTGTACTTTCTGATGAAACTGGCATAGGTTATGTTTCTGTCAGTCAATTAAAAGACGTGTCCTATTTTGTCAGAAAAATGACAAAAAGTCAAGAGCGTGCGAAAGTTTCCATCAATGCTTTGTCTGCATTTGTTGGTTTTTTAGATTTAGGGTCTGTAGATGTGATGACAGCTTTGGCTTCGCCTATGAAAGATTTTGAGGACGCTTTGCTTGCCGCTTGTGCCAAACGCCACGGCATGGATTACATCGTGACAAGAAATGAAGCAGATTTTGCACATTCGCCTGTGCCTGCATTGACCCCCGAACAGTTTTTGGAAATAACCAACCCTAAAGGATGATTTTATGTTTGATATAGCCTTGGTAGGATGCGGTGGCATGATGCCCTTGCCCCATAGACATTTAACCTCTCTTTTATTGCGATACGAAGGGCGGATGGTTTTGATTGATTGTGGCGAGGGCAATCAGGTAACTTTGAAGCAGTTGGGGTGGGGATACAAGACCATCGACTGTATTTGTTTGACCCATTTCCACGCCGACCATGTGACGGGGTTGCCTGGTCTTTTGTTGTCCATTGCACACTCTGGTCGTGACGAACCGCTAACGATTGTGGGTCCTATTGGGGTTGCCCATGTGGTGAAAAGTTTGTGCGTTGTCGCTCCAGACCTTCCTTTCGACATTAAATTCTTAGAATTGCCAAAAGAGGGGCTACAAAACTTCAAAATACCACTGACAGGTTTTACTTTGTCGGCTGTGTCTGCTTTGCACAACTGCCCTTGCTTTGCGTATCGGGTGGACATTCATAGAAAAGGTCGTTTTGATGCCGACAAGGCACGTGAGTTAGAAATTCCGTTAAATTTTTGGAATAGGTTACAAAAAGGGCAGACCATGGAACACGAAGGGCGGACATTTACCCCAGATATGGTGATGGGAGCTGACCGTAAAGGGCTTTCTGTGTCATATATAACCGACAGTCGCCCACCGAAGTGGTTGCCTGATTTTATACGGAACAGTGACTTATTTGTATGTGAAGGGCATTACGGTGATGAGGACTTGCTCGACAAAGCCAAAAGCCATCGTCATATGATTTTTTCGGAAGCGGCAACGCTTGCACGTGCTGGACAAGTGGGCAAAATGTGGCTGACCCACTTCTCGCCAGCCCTGCAAAACCCCAAGGACTATTTGAAAAATGCCCGCAAAATATTTACTAAAAGTTATGTGGGTTATGATAGGCTGACAGAAACCTTGAATTTTGAGGATGAAGAAATACAAATTTAGGTGATTATATACAATTTTAATCTGGTAGGGGCGGGCATTGCCCGTCCCATTTATGTATACGATAAAGTTCAATCCCGAGGGATACTGCCAGCAGGATTGGGACGGGCAATAGCGATTTTGACGGGACCCGCCCCTACCACGATAAAAAGTGCTTGACAAGTGTCAGGATATGATATATAATGTCGTTGTATGTTGGGTTTCTTATGGAAAAAACGCAAGGCAGGCTCCAAGTTTGAACCACTTAACCTGTCTTGCGTCCCCCAACCACATAAAATGTGACCTAGGTGCATTATACACCATCTAGGTCTGATTTGCAACACCAAATTTTCAGACGGAGGTGCGGTTTTATGAAAAACCCCAACAGCAACATGAATTACAGCAGTATGATTGCGGTAGACGCATGGAAGTTAATATTCCATTCAATTTCAAGGCTTACCACTATTCAAAAAGACTTGGGTGGTGAGAATGTTAAGGCCTTAGATGAGCTTAACAGGCTGGCAGAGGATGTTAAGGAGAGGATTACGGGTAAGCCCGTAGAGAAGCTAAAGCTTGGAGAAACTTCATCTGATTACTACAGTCAACCAATTCCGTGATTTGTTTTCTAATATTTTTCCAATCAAAAAATGCCGACATTCCTTCGTCGGCAGTTTTTTGTTGTCGGCATTTTTTGAGGCTGCATTA
>WQZZ01000067.1 GCA_009780485.1 Defluviitaleaceae bacterium
AAGTTGGAAAACAAGTGTAAAATCAAATTCATCGGGTCTATAGTCGCTATGGCTTTGCTAATCTTTTCCCTTTGGAATTGGAACTTCTTCGCACTTATGTAAACATATCAATAAAAACGACTCATGGAAGTGGGTTGTTTTTATTTTTAGCTAGACAACACTGGTTTTCTAATGTAGAATAGACATAGATTGAATTTACATAATAATGAGAGGAGAATAGAAAATGAGCAAAATTCAAGAAAACAGAAACCACATGAAATGCCCAGACTTTTCCAAGGGCATGAAGCGTACCGACCAGCAAAAGGGCGTGGAACATCCACCACACGGCAAGGCTGTAACAGGTAAACTAATCACCCTGCCAGCTTTTGATAATGTGGTTGTAAACGATAGTTACACCAATTTGCTGGACACCCGTCGCTCTCTGCGTACATATGACGCAGACAAGGCAATTACACAGGCACAACTGGCTTATATGCTATACACCGCCTTTGGCATCCAAGAAATTAAAGGTAAAAGCGGTGAAGCCTCCATGCGTCCAGCCCCGTCGGGCGGCGCAAGACACGCATTTGAACTGTATGTTACCGTGCAGAATGTGGAAGGCTTGGAAGAAGGGCTGTACAGATACGTACCCACAGAAAATGTTGGCAAGAAAGCAGTCGCAGTGGAATTTTTAGGCACAATCGATGACTATAAGGATACTGTTGTCAAAATGCTGGCAAGTCAGGGATGGTCAAAAGATGCTCCTGCCATTATCTTCATAACTTCCTTGCCCTACAAAGCCGAATGGCGTTATGGAGAAATGGCACATCGTGTCGTTTTGATTGATTTGGGTCATGTTGGTCAAAATATCATGCTTTCCGCCGTTGCTCTAGGTCTTGGCACTTGTTGCGTTGCGGCCTTCGACCAAGAGGTGGCAGATACCCACCTAAAAGTAGACGGTAATGACGAATTTACAGTTTACGCCATAACCTTAGGTTATGCCAGATAATAATTTCAAACCAAACAAACCCCGTCATTGCGAGCCAATGACGGGGTTTGTTTGGTTGCATTACATACTAAATAGGTCTAATTGCTCGGTTTCTGGGATACCATCCAGAACACCGTTGTCCTTTAGGAGTTGAACGACATTCTTGTTTACTTTAGTTCGGGTTTTTAAGTCGTCTACGGAGAAAAACTCTCCTTCCTCACGGGCTTCCACAATCATCTGTGCAACGGCATCTCCAAGTCCAGCCACAGCACACAAAGGTGGCATCAGACCATCATCCGTAATGATAAATTTGTCAGCAGACGCAGTGTATAAGTTTAGCGGGGCAAATTGCAAGCCACGGCTGTACATTTCACCCACAAGCTCCAACAAAGTGACGGATTTTTGGTCTTTTGCACTGGCATCTTTGCCAAGGTTCTGGATGCGTTGCATCTCATTTTTAAGTGCAATTTGACCTTTGCACATTTTTTCATAGTCAAATTCATCACTTTTAACCGAGAAGGCAGCGGCATAAAACGCCATGGGGTGGTGGATTTTGTAGAAGGCGTATCGCACAGCCATGCTAACATAAGCCACGGCGTGACCCTTAGGAAACATGTACTTAATTTTACGACAGCTTTCAATATACCACTTCGGCACATTATAGGATAGCATCAATCGTTCTTCATCGTCGTTTACGCCCCGCCCTTTACGCACTTTTTCCGTAATGTTAAAGGCATCTTTATCCGACAAGCCCTTAGAAATCAAATACAACATAATGTCATCACGTGTAGAAATTATTTCTTTTAGTGACAACTTCTTTTCTTTCATCAACTCTTGTCCGTTGTTAAGCCACACGTCAGTTCCGTGGGACAGACCAGAAATGCAGACCAAATCCGCAAAAGTCTTGGGGTTGGTATGCCCTAACATCTCCCGCACAAAAGACGTACCAAATTCTGGAAGCCCAAGGGCAGTTGCCTTGCTAAATTGGGCAATTGTTGCTTTGTCCCCCAAATCCACTTCCATAGGGTCGATGCCTGTATAATCTTTTAGAAGTTTTAGCACTGTTGGAGCATCGTGTCCAAGCAGGTCAAGTTTTAACAAATTTTCGTGGATAGAGTGATAGTCAAAGTGGGTGGTTATAACGTCCAGCTTTTTTTGGTCGTTGGCAGGGCGTTGGATTGGGGTAAATTCGTAAATACTACGCCCCTTTGGAACAACCATAAGACCGCCAGGGTGTTGCCCAGTTGTCCGCTTGATACCTTCGCAACCCACAGCAAGGCGGTTTACCTCTGCCGTGCGTTCTGACCGCCCTTTGCCCTCTAAGTACTTTTTAACATAACCAAATGCAGTTTTGTTGGCAACGGTACTTATTGTTCCTGCCTTAAATACATAACCTTCACCCAAAAGCTCCTCCGCATAGGCGTGGGCGGTTGACTGATATTCTCCAGAGAAATTCAAGTCAATATCAGGTTCTTTATCACCGTCAAAGCCAAGGAAAGTTTCAAAGGGAATGGAATGACCTTCTTTTTTTAGCGGGGTGTTACAATTGGGGCAATTTCTGTCGGGCATATCACAACCAGAAGCCCCCGCAAAACGCTTTACCTGCTCGGAATCAAAATCGGAAAACTTACATTCGCTGCAGATATAGTGAGGTTCAAGAGGATTTACCTCAGTTATGCCCGACATGGTTGCCACCACACTAGAACCGATAGAGCCACGAGAACCCACTGTATATCCATCTTCCATGGACTTTTTAACCAGTTTTTGGGCAATTATGTACATTACAGCAAAACCGTTTTTAATTATGGAGTTAAGCTCCTTTTCTATTCGACTCTCTACGATTGGTGGTAGTTGTTCGCCATAAACTTCACGGGCTTTGCCCCATACCATCTCCTCCAGCTCCTTGTCAGAACCTTCAATAATGGGGGGGTATGTGCCTTTTGGTATGGGGCGGATGCCATCATCAATACTGTCAGCAATCGCATTAGGAGTGGTGATAACCACCTGACGAGCTACTTCCTCACCTAAATAGGAGAACTCCTCCAACATTTCTTCGGTGGTGCGGAAGTATAACGGAGCTTGATTATCCGCATCCTTAAAACCATTACCCGTCTGGATTATTGTGCGGTAAATTGCATCGCTAGGGTCCATAAAATGCACATCTCCAGCTGCAACCACAGGTTTGTTATAGGTTTCTCCATATTCCACGATTTTACGGTTAATATCCGCTAACTGCTCCATGCTGTCAACCTGCTTGTCCCTCAATAAAAATTCGTTGTTGGCAAGGGGTTGGATTTCAAAATAGTCATAAAAATGGGCGATTTCTTCGATTTTTTCAATGGACGCATCTTCACGCACCGCTGTGTGCAACTCACCTTGTTCGCAAGCCGTTCCGAGCATAAGCCCCTCTCGCAACTCAGCAAGTCGGCTTTTAGGAATACGAGGGTATCTGTTAAAAAAATCTAAATGTGACATGGACACCAATTCATAAAGATTACGCATCCCCACTTGGTTTTTCACCAAAATTGTGGCGTGTTTGGGACGCAAGCTCTTAACATCAATCTCTTTAGAGTAACGCAGGTTTATCATGTCAAGGGTTTCAATACCCCGCTGTTTCAAAACATCAATTTGTTTGACGAAAATTTCAGCAAGAGCTGTGGCATCGTCACTAGCTCTGTGGTGGTTTTCCAACTTAATTTCGTAGTGCTTCGCCATTGCCGCCAAGCCATGACGATGCAGATTGGGAAGCAAAGCACGGGAAAGTTGAAGGGTACATAGGTAAGGATTGTCCACCTCATAACCATAATTCAGACCATGATGCTCCAAAAAGCCCATGTCAAAGTCGGCATTATGGGCAACCAATGTAGAATCCCCAACCCATTCCATAAATTGCGGAAAAACCGTGTCCAAAGTTGGCTGACCCTCCAGCATCTCATCTGTAATGCTTGTTAATTCTATAATTTTCGGCGGCAAAGGTATCAAGGGGTCAATGAAAGCATGAAAAACCTCCCCAATCTCACCATCTTTCATTTTAACCGCACCAATTTCGATTATGGTGTTAACACCACGGTTAAGCCCAGTAGTTTCCAAGTCAAAAACCACAAATTCATCAGTTAATTTGGCGTTTTTCGGGCGTTCTACAATGCTTATTGCTGTATCATCAACCAAATAGGCCTCCAAGCCATAAATCACCTTAATGCCCGCCTTTTCCGCCGCACTCATAGCATCAGGAAAAGCCTGCACCACCCCATGGTCGGTAATTGCAATGGCTTTGTGACCCCATTCCACTGCCCGCTTAATATAGTCGGTTACAGGGGTTAGGGCATCCAATTGGGACATATTGGTATGCAAATGAAGCTCCACCCGCTTTTCGGGGGCATTGTCCATGCGTTGCTCCTGCACCATCTCCCCTTCGCCCAGCCTGTTTATCATTATGTTCATCTCGCCAGCAAACTTGTCCACACTGGCTTTGCCAGCAATTTTAACCACAGCCCCAACTTTCAGCAAATGGTCAACCTCTTTTATTTTATCTTTTGCAAGAAAATATTTTGTGCTGATAGAGCTGGTATTGTCACTAATATCCAGCGTGTACATCATCTTGCCGTTTTTGGTTTCTCGGCTGTCCACACGAAAAACACGACCAATCACCACAACATCTTCATCTTCTTCAAAATTGCTGTCCAATGGTCTAATTTCACCGTTTATTTTAGCAACCGACCGTCTAGGTGCAGGCTTTGATGTCTCTGAGCTGGTGTAAGCTGGACGTACAGCAACCTCAATAGGTCTTGGTGGCTCTATAAAACGAGGTACAATCTTCACGGCAGACAACATACCCAGCCTAGCCGACAAAGCAGACTCCAGCCCAGTAATGCTGTCCAAGCTAGTCCCTTCCATCAAGCGAATTTTAACTTCCAAACACTTGTTGCGACTGTGACAGCAAATGTCCTCCACAAAAGCATTTCTTATCCCATCATTTATATCCAAGTCTAACCTTCCGAAAACTTCCGAAACTTTTTTATAATTATTTTCCATATCCACCTCACAAAAAAATCCTTGCACAAAACGCAATCTTGTGTTATAAAAAATAATTATAGCACAAACTGACCCAATCTTCAACAAAAACATAGGGGGAATATGAAATGATTGAAAAAGGAACATACAGGCATTATAAAGGCAATTTATATGAAGTCATCAACATTGCAATTCATAGCGAAACCGAAGATTTGTTGGTAATATACAAACCTCTTTATGGCGAAGGAGGGTTGTGGGCAAGACCCCTTGAAATGTGGGATAACACCATCGAATACAATGGCGAAAAAGTCAAGCGGTTTGAACGTGTTGTTACACCTTCTTCTTGTTAAACGCTGACGGCACAAGCCGATAGGCTTCTTTCTTGTCCATTTTTGTAACATATCGTGTGGCAATCCTCTCGCCACAATTTGGGCAAAAAATCGCACCATGGTGCTGAGAAAAATCCACCACCCCATCAATTATACGGTCATTGTACATCTTTACCAAATTACTTTCCCCAACTTTTTGATAATGGGCAATAAAACCCTTGCAGACTGCACAACTAATCACCAAAACATGACTGCCACGGATTTTTTTGCGGTTTGGATTTGGATAAATTGTCATGGCTGCTCCTCTGAACTTTTTAATCTAAAAAGGCAAATCATCGTCTTCAAATTGTTGCTCCTCGACCACTTCTACACCAAGGGTATTTATCACCAGCATAATCAACGATAAGCAACGATTGAAAAAATAATCATGATGCAACGGGTTTACTATTTCTATAGTGTTGGTTTCTTTGTGACGTACATCAAATTTGTTGCCCATTTCAGTTAAAACCTTAAATTCAGCATCGAACAGTTCAACGAACTCTTGACGATTATCACTAATTTTTTTAACCACTTCTTCACCTGAAAGCTTTTTGTTGCGGTCAGTGTAATATGTCTTGATGCGTTCAAATGCACCCCAAATCTTTTCACAGGCAGTCTTTCTGCTAGATGGATGAGGCTGCTTATAGTGATAAAGGGCGTCGTTAAGCAATTCTCTAACGCCCTTTTCAGTAAATATTTCTATGGCTTCAATAGTGGTTGGTGTTAGAACACCTTCATCTATGACCCTCTCTACGCTTTCAGTGTCAGTTAGCACAAATAACAGTCCAGTCAGCTCAAATATATCATTGATTTCCTTTTGAAATTGACCAAAGATTTCATTTGTTTCAAGATGTTCGATATGATGATGACCAAAAAATCCGTGCCAATCTAAATTTCTGAAATCTCTACAATTTTTAGCTATGTACTCGACTAAATCGAGCAAAGCGTACTGGTCGATAACACCACCAAAAAGATTTGGAATTCTAAATTTCATGTGCATTAGAAAGGCATCTCGGTCAAGACCACAACAAGTACTAGGCCAGTCAGGACACCCTTCGGGGAAAAGATGCGACAAGTGTTCATAATATTTTTCGCAACAGTTAAAAATCAGTTTGTACATATCCTCCGTCATTATCGAAGTCTTGTTGACAGGCTTTCTCATACCATGCCTTTCTGTAAACAGCTCCATTCTTCATACCTCCAACATTTTCTCTATTTCCTCCAGAAGCACATCGGCCATATCCGCTTCAGCAATTTTGCGGACAATCTGCCCTTTTTTGAATAATATACCACTACCCCTTCCAGCAGCAATGCCGATGTCGCATTCTTTGGCTTCCCCGGGTCCATTTACTACACAACCCATAATCGCAATGCTGATAGGGGCTGTAATATGGGCAATACGACGCTGAACCTGCTCCGTTAGAGATATTAGGTCAATTTCCGTTCGTCCACAGGTTGGACAGGAGATTATCTCTGGACCAAAATTACGTAAACGCAGGGATTGCAACATTTCCTTTGCGACACGTACTTCCTCAACGGGGTCGGCGGTTAGGGAGATGCGGACGGTGTCGCCCATGCCCCCAGTCAGCAGGGCGGAAAGTCCAGCCGTGGATTTTATTGTGCCAGAATACAGCGTGCCAGCTTCTGTGATTCCGATATGCAGGGGATAGTCCACTTGTGGGGCAAGGATTTTATGTGCAGTTAGGGTCATGGGGACGTTGGAGGCTTTCATGGAAATAACAATGTTGTCAAAGTCCATATCTTCCAAAATGCGTACATTTCGCAGGGCGGATTCTGCAAGTCCCTCTGCCGATACACCGCCCCATTTATCAATCAAATCCTGCTCCAACGAGCCAGAATTTACGCCTACACGAATTGGTATACCCCGCTTGCGTGCCGCATCAGCCACAGCCCGCACCCGCTCCAAACTTCCGATATTGCCAGGATTTATACGGATTTTATCTGCGCCCGCCTCAATCGCTGATAAAGCCATGTTGTAATCAAAATGAATGTCCGCCACAAGGGGTAAATGTTCAATTTTACGTCGTATTTCCTTAAACCCCTTAGCCGCCGCCTTGTCATTAACCGTCACCCGCACAATTTCGCAACCAGCCTCCGCCAAAGCCTTAATTTGTGACACGGTAGCATCCACGTCAGCCGTCTTGGTATTTGTCATGGATTGTATGGTAATTGGGTGGTCGCCACCAATTGGTACACCACCAATCCGCACCACTCTTGATTTTCTGCGATTATACATAAAATCCCCCCTTTTAGTCCAAATGTTTCATCTCGTTTTCGATTGTCATGCGGAATGTGCCGTCCCCATCCCGCTCAAAACAATGGATTGCCGTGTTGCCAACTTGAAATTTTCGTCGCTGGTCTGCTGGCACTTTCAAAAAATAACAAATGGATGCCATGATAGAGCCATAATGTCCCACGATGACGACGTTTTTATGTGGCTTTGCGGTCACTTCATCCAAGAAACTATGTATTCTGGCAAACACCGCCACCACATCCTCCTCGTCAGGGTCCACATGGTCCCAGTTTATTTCGTGCAAAGCTTCCTCGATAATTCGCCCTTCGTATTTGCCCAAACTGGCTTCTCGCAGGACGGTTGTGGTAAAAATTTCGGCATTGTGATGCCTATTTATGGCTTCGGCAGTTTTTGAAGCCCTAATCAGGTCGCTGGTATAAATTGCGTCAATTTTTTCGACAGATAAACGCAAACCAATTCGGCGGGCTTGTTCTAACCCTGTTTCATTTAAGGGTATGTCCGTGTGTCCTTGTAGTCGCCTTTGTAAATTCCAGTCGGTTTGCCCATGGCGTACAGTAAAAATTTTCATAGCTATTCCCCCTTTTGTGAATTGAAGTGTCTGAAGGACAAAATACCAATGGGAGCGAAGTATGCACACCATATTAACAATACTAGAACTCCGATAAAATGACCTTGTTCTGCATCCATGACCGTGAAGATGCCAAGGGTGGGCAACAAAAGACCGCTAATGAAGAATATACCATGAATTAGCAATAGGCATTTTAATGCTTTGTCCACTTTGGTTTTGGCGGTTATGGTTAGACCCACAAAAAATGTTGACAGCGACATCATGCCGTACCCCAATTGATTAAAGTTGAAAAACAGCCCGAAAGCTTGATAATCCAGTATGGTGGTGGCTTGGTCGGTTAGGGTTTCGTTTCGCAGGGTGGTTAGCTGTGCGAAATAAATTAGCAGGATAAATGTGGCATAAATTGCCGCAAAAGCCACGGCTGTTTTGCCTGCAACCTTCGCCCCACCTTTCTCCACAAATGCACATACCATCGGCACAAAGCTTAGGGCAATAAACATACTTGTCAAATATCCACCAAAGTCAAATCCAAATATCATAGACACCGCAAACAGGGTGACGGCACAGAAATTGATAATCGCACTATACATTCCAATTTTTCTATTCATGTTATCACCTTATTCCATCTCAAGAAATTCTTCGTCAATTTTGTATAGATGGTAGCTTTTCTCCACCTTGACCCCAACGCCGTACTGCAACATCAAATCCGTTAGTTGTATACCGTCAATGGTGACAATCGAAAAATCCTTGGCAGCCTCTTCCGCCTCCTTAGAAAAGCTGGACGAAGTTATAAAAACGCCTCTGTCAGCACGTTCCCGCCTTAACGCACCGTAAAATGCGTCAATGTCGGGTCTGCCAACTTTGTTAGCTCTTTGATAGCGTTTTGCCTGTATGTATACACGCCCGATGCCTAGGGGGTCTTGTTTTATTACCCCATCAATGCCTCCATCTTTGGTGGCGGATGTTACACGGGCAAACCCATCAAGCCCTTTGTAGTCCATAGCGATAAGAAGTTCGACAGCTAAGTGTTCAAAAAACCTCGGTGTTTGGCTATAAATTTTTTTCAACAATTCGTTTGCGACTTCATCTTTATGTCGGCTTTCGACCGCAGACATAATTTCATCATGGGTTTCCTCGTAAACGGTCACTTCCGCTGTATATTCGCCGTCTTTTTTCCGCTCTTTTATCATCTGCTCATGCTCTATATATTTTGATTGGTTGACAACAATGTCGTTGGTAAGATTGTAGCCATATTTTTCATACATTTGTTGCCCAAGCTCTGTAATTTCACCATATCCACGGCGGACGCTAGCGACAAAACCAGCGGTTTTAAGACGGCTCATTGCCCAGCTAAGCCTATTTTCGATTATATTTCCGTTGTCACTGGCATATCGCTTGTTTCGTATTTCGGGTGGCATCACAACCACATCCGCTACAATGCGAATAAATTCACGGTTATTCCAGCTTTTTTCCTTTACGGCAATTGCCATCATTACGGGTATCATGGATTCTAGCGTGGGCATTCCATCTGGACTTTTCTTCAAGTCATTATAATTTAGCATAATTCAGCCTCCAAATGCTGGTTCATCATCTTTTTCCAGCCACTTTTTAGCATGGCTTTCGTCATAAACTGGGATGGATTAAAACCACCATGTTCCAGCGTTAAAGTGGTTTTTCCACCTGTTTCAGAAAGCACCCATTTAACAGTTGTGTCCAGCTTTGGCTTGGTTGACGTGCATTTGTAGGACAGGTGGCTAAATTCATCAAAGTCCGTCAATGTGTTGTTGAAAACACCGCTAAAAAAGGCATTAGGCGGTATATTAAATTCAAATTTTTGACCTTTTTCCAGTGCAAAACCCGTACAAGGCATACACCATTTGCCCAGCAGTTCATCATTCACTAAATGCTCCCAAACCGCTTCTTTCGGCACATTATAGGTCTTCTCCAACCTTATTGTTGGCATAATCATTCCTCCTGTAAAA
>WQZZ01000068.1 GCA_009780485.1 Defluviitaleaceae bacterium
CCAAAGTGTCCATCAATGGTTACGAAAGCTGTGTTTATTTCTGGTATATGAAGATGCTCGATTATCTTGGGGTCAAATGGGTTATAAAAGCTATTTGTGAACATTCCGTAATTATTTGCTTCATCTTTCATCTGTTCTAAAAATTCGCCTATTCCTATGATGTGTTCGGTAAAAATGCCATAAACTGTACATTCGGAAAAGAAGTCATCTGCAAAGCTAACCAAGCCATCGGGTGTTACAGCACTTAAAAACAATTTTCGATTTATAGAATTGTTTGTATTTTTATTTGTTCGGAAAATTTTTGACCATTCTTTGGTAAGTTTATTCACGGATTGGTTTATCAAGAATTCTTTACAATTTACCTTATCTGCATTATATATCTTTCCTAAAGCCGCAAAATATCCAGCGGCCTTTTCTGACAAGCTTTTTTTAGCTCTAGTAAGCAGGGTAATTTCTGCCCTATGACTAGAGACCTTGTCTTTATCTATAAATTGAGAAAAGTCTATTATTTTGTCGGTTATAATGGGCATTTGCGGGTCGTGCGAATGTGGGAATGTGGCATCTATAAAACATATACCTCTTTCGTAGTTTGCCACAGCATCCAAGCTTTCTGCATCATTAGCGCAATGAAACCGTTCGACCTCAAGTCCCTCTGCTTCTAGTGCGGTTGCTATCTTTTTCATAAATGTACTTTTTCCTGACCCAGAAGACCCCTTCAAAAAAAATCTTGACTGAACTTTTTCGGTTGACATTATATTATCAAAAAAATCAACAAATCCTATTGGGCTACTTGCCCCAGCAAACATATGTTTTGACATATATATTCCCCCTTCGCATCATGTTATTCCGTGGATGAAATCCATGACACAAAACGACCCAATTGCATATTTATACTTAAAGGGGTGAGGGCATTTGAAAGGAATTATCTTAAAGGATGATAGGCGATATGAATATACAGAGAAATACCTAGAAACCAAGGGTTACATTTTTGATGAAAGCATCAAGCCCAAAAATTTAGATTTTATAATCTTTCCATTTATCCAAGAAGTTAAGCAAGACTTATATGACGACACCTATTTCAAAGAACTTGGAAAGGAAGTTCAGATTTTTTCGGGGGTTAGGAGCGATTATCTAACAAAAAAATGCGAAAAGCACGCCTTAAAATATAATGTTATGATGGAGGATGCGGGGGTTATTTGCGAAAATGCCGTACCTACATCCGAGGGTGTGATTGCATATATAGTCAACAATATGGTAACGACCATATCGGGCAGTCGTATTCTTGTAATAGGATATGGCAATTGCGGGCGTGATTTAGCTAAGCGACTTAAATCCCTTGATGCAAATGTTCACGCTCTTGTTAGAGGTGAGGAAAAAGAAAAATTGGCTTATGAGGATGCTATCAAGCCCATTTATTTGAAAGAGCTTTTTTTGCACGAGTATGATGCTATAGTAAACACCGTGCCATCAACTGTGTTATCAGACGAAATGCTCAAAATGACCAATGGCGTACTTTTGATAGACATAGCATCAAAACCCTATGGATTTAACATGGAGTTAGCAAAAAGCTTAAATGAAAAATCTAACCTTCTACCAGGAATACCAGGCAAATATGCCATAAAAACAGCGGGGGAAATTCTGGGCAAGTATGTCCACGACATTTTGAGGGGGAAAACAAAATGACACTAAAAGGCAAAAAAATAGGATTTGGTATAACGGCATCTTTTTGTACGATTCCTGAAATATTGGAACCTATGAGAGGGTTGATAGATTTGGGGGCGGATGTTTATCCAGTGGTTTCAAATGACGTGCTTAATTTCAGTTCACGCTTCCATGATAAGGATGATTTTTTAGCCAGCCTGCGTGAAATATCAGGAAAAGAGGTTATATCCAATACGGCAGAGGCAGAACCCATGGGACCAAGCAAGCCTATGGACATAATGGTTATAGCCCCCGCAACAGGCAATACCATAGCCAAGCTTGCCAACGGAATATGGGATACAGCGGTATTAACGGCAGCGAAAGCCACCCTGCGTAACAACAGACCTGTTTTGCTGGCTTTATTTTCAAACGATTCTTTAAGTATAAATGGCGTTAATATAATGAAATTGTATAACACTAAAAATATATATTTTGTGCCATTTGGACAGGATGACCCCTTCAAAAAACCAACAAGCATGACGGCAGATTTGTCAAAATTAACGGAATCAATTTTGTGTGCGTTAGAAGGCAATCAAGTACAGCCTTCCATAATATCTAAAGGATAAATTAGAATATAATAGCACCCTAGCACTACATTTACTCCCATAACATTTGGTACAACCATATACATCAAGCAAAAACGGCACTCTGGAGAAGTTTTTTCTTGCACTAATAAAAAGCATGGCACCCCTGTAGTCGGAAGCCATGCTTTTTTGTTAGAAGCACAATTATTAATTCATAAAATTAATAATGTTCTCGGTGTAATCTCTAATAAGCTCGTGACGCATGTACTCGATTAGGCGGTTGATAAGGGCGGCAGCTTGGGCTTTTGTCATGTATTCCTGGGGGTTAAGGTTGCCGTTTTCGTCTGGGGCTATTAGCCCTATTCTTGTGGCGGCTTGTATGTCGTTCATTGCCCAGTCGCTAATTTGGTCGCTGTCAGCGAAAATGCTGACAGGGGGCATATCTAGGCTAAGGCGACCAAGACCAAGGGTGCGAAGGGCAAGTACATAGGCTTCTTGTCTCCAAATTTGCTGGTCTGGGTGGAAATGCCCGTCACCACGACCAACGGCAATGCCCGCTTCGTTAATCGCACGTAGGTAGGCATAATCTGGGCGGTTTGGCCACAGGTCTGGGAAAACCAACTGCACTTGTAATGGGCGGTTTCCACGTTGTACGGGTGCTGTCATATGGGCTTCGTCCAAGGGCAATTTTACCGCACGTGCAAGCATTGTCATAAATTCCGCACGTGTGATGGCTTGGTTTGGCACAAAATGGTCTGGGTTGCCTGTAATAATCTCCATGGCGAATAAGCGACGAATATCCTGATATGCCCAATGTCCACGTATGCTGTTAAGGTTTGGTGCAATAAGTTGTTCAAAACGGTTAAAATTGCTAATAGTTGCAGAGCCAGACATGGATATGTCGTGCATGAAGGTTGGGGCAATGTTGATAACATAATTTAGCCCGCTTAGGTTGTTTGTGACTTCTCTATAATTGCCAGCAAAACTGATAAGAGTTGGTTCGTTTACCCTATATTGCAACTCTTTACTGACTGCAACGCTAGGCACTTGTTGATATTGTAATTGCCAGACGCCAGTATCCACAATACCCGTTAGCCTGTGGGTTTCCACGGCAGACCAAGCAGATTCAAAACCATAAATTTGCCCCATTAAGGTGTGGGTTGTGGTTTGTCCCTCACCGTCCACAAATACGGCACGTTTGGAAAGTACACCACTGTAGTAGATAACGCCAGGTGTAATGTCACGGATGATGCTGATTTCATGGCTAGAGCGGTCGGGGTCGAGGGTGAAAGTGGTGTCGCCAATAACAATGGTTTCTATCCAGCGAGCCACCGAATAGGTTTCGATAATTTGATTGCCCTCCCTACGCCAGTTGATGTTAAAAGTGATGTCACGATTGACTGCCACACCTTCTGGACTTAGTGGACCTGGGCGAACAAAATAACGAACAGTGCGGGTGCCAGCATAAGCAGAAGCTCCACGCCCACGGGCGTTACTAACATTCATGTTCATAAGACCTTCAAACTCTATAGGTATACCACCAATCCAAATAATTTCAGTGTAAACCATATTTGTTAAATTTAGGTTTGGTTGGTTGCCTGTGGTGGCTTGTTGCAAAATGATTTCGGTGGTAAGTGGCAGACGGACACCTTCTGTAATGCCACCAAAAAAGCCAATTTGCCCTACCCGTCCAAAAACGGTAAGGGTGCTTGAAAAAATCATAATAGCCATAAGAAGCAGGCTAATCGCTATCCTTTGTTTCATGCTGAACCTCCTAAATTATGGCTGTGTCACCGTAATAACTCCGCTGAATGTGGTTTCATGGGGCGATATTACTTGTATAAACTGTATTTCGCCCTCCACGCCCTCCAAGTGATGGATAACAACTTCGCCAACATCAACTTGAGAGACATGGGGTCGCTGGTGGCATCAAAGGAAACAAGCCATCCGAGGTCGCTTCCTACGTTTTCAAGGCGAATTTCTACCGTATCCTGTGTAGGAATGAAGCTGGCAAGAAGGGGTGTAATGCTTGTCACAAGCAACTCTTTGTCATAAGGCAAAGTTATGAGGGTAGCTACATCAAATACATTTGGTATTAAGTCAAGTGTCGGAGTATGTTCAGAGCCATTTTGAGATGTCGTGTCAATTTGTTCAGGAATGTTGACTTGTGGGTAATTAGTCGTGCCTTCGCAACCAGTCATTGCAAATACCAATACCAAAGCCAACCCAAGAAAAATTCGTTTCATCGTTATGCCTCCATACTAATCCACAAGAATAATTTGCCCATAGGCTTCGCCCATGGTTGGGTCACCTTCTCTTGCTCCCACGAAGAAGATTTCGGTCATCACCAAAACTTCATCACCAGCACGCAAGTAGCGTATCGGAACAACGGCATTATTGCGACCGATGATTGTGCCATAGTCAAAGTGGATTGTCATGGTGTTGTTTACTATAGAAATTGGATTCCAACGACCAGTATTTGGGTCAAGTGCAAGCACATCACGTAAAATCATGTAACCGTCACCTTGGTTTACATCGCTTACAATCGTGCCACGGACAGAACGGTTGGCGAATGGCTGGGTAATAACGTGGGTGGCACGTGCGCCATCTGCAACAATTGTAAACACTTGGTTGTGGACAGATGTGTCAAGGTAAGTTAAGAAGGTGTTCAAAGTATGGGTACCTCCCATGAAAACGGTGCGGGTGTCAATTTCAAATTCCCGCTCAATGGGAGTAAATACCCAGTCGTTGCCGAAAAGTTGGGACATGCTTGTAACACGGAAACTTTGTCCGTCCCATACACGGCTAACACGCACACGGAAAATTTGCAAGGCAGATGTGTCTGGGGCTGGGGTAATGTCTACCACGGCAGCACGGTTTGCACCGCTTAGCACCACAGAAGCATGGTCGCCTGGCATAATGTCCATGCCCGTTACTAAACGTCCGTTGCGGCGAACAATTGTACCGCTGTCTGTTGCAATTGGTTCAACAGAATTAGACATCCAGAAGTTGCCAGAAGCATCAGCACGGACAACTGTATCAACGGGAAGTCGTTCTTCACGTTGACTGCGGAAGCTTACCATGGCAACCCGTTCGCCAGCAAAATGATTTTCGAGAGCAATATAAACAGTGGCAGAACCCAAGCCAAACATACGCAAAGCTTCGTTTGCTGTAATTCTGCGGTTGTTGTAAAAGTAGGAGATATTCGGGTTAGCAAGATTAAACTGACCAACCTCTCTAAAATCTGTCCAGCCCACCCCAGACAGGGTTTGGGCATGTTCCACCATCATAAGGTTTTGTACGGAGTTTATACCACTTAAATTACCCCGAACAATACCAGTGATATGACGGGCATCCCCTTCAATTGTCATTTCTACAACAGAAGAAATCATATGTCCAGGGGTGAGGACGGCTTCGTTAACAAGAAGCCTTGCCCAGTCACCCACTTGAATAGCCAGTGGGCTAATTCTGCGACCTTCACGGGTGATAAAGGTGTCGTTTGCCACCTCGAACCAGCTTGTCTGCCCATTTTCTTGCTCAAACAAAACTGACATATGGTTTTCATGGTGAACAATGTTGACAACCCGCCCATATCGCATGATATAGTTGGAAATTGCAGAAATCATAGAAATTACATTGGGTTCGTTTGCATCGCCACGGATGAAAACAATGTCACCAGGTACAATTTGTGCAATTGTGGTTGCCAGCGGATTAAAAGCGAATGAAGGAAACAGTTGGCTGATATAACTAACGTGCATGGTTTGGTCGAAATGGGAAATACGCTGAACCATCATTTCCTGTTCATAATAACGCATGGTAATGCGACGACCTTCACCGTCTACGACCACCATATAACCAAAGGCTGGGTTGTTTTCCACCACCAGACCTCTAAGTTCGTCCACCAGCACGGGCGTACCAACAAAGGACATACGTATAACCACGTTGTTACGCAAGTACAACCGCACATTTTGCCCAAAAGGCAAAGTTGCAATGTTTTGACGTTGACCGTCCATTAGAATGTAATGGTTGCCATCACGAGTATTGACGATACCATCCACCAGCGGAAAAATTCTGCGGGTTTGAGCATCTAATTGCAAAGTAACTTCCATAGTTTGCTGATATAGGGAAAACAACGTACCTTCTATCACGTTTTCAACGGCGTTGTGAAGTATATTTACATACCAGACAGTGCCATCGGCAACGTGTACAAAATATTCAATGGTATCTTCTCCAGAAAGCAAAGCTAAACCGCCTACAGTGCCATTTGCAAAAACAACCGCATCCGCCCCACGTGTTTGCGGAGACGGGCTTGTGTTGGCTTGGTATTGTAAAACCTCCACGCTACCATCACCGAGGCGAACAGAAATGTTACGCCACCAAGAGCCAGCGACAGTCTGGGGCTGGTCGGCATCACGTATACTGGCAACCGTGCCAAGGCGACGCTCTAATCCGTTAATGCTCATAAAAATCTCATCTAAATTAGACAAAACTTGTGCCATTTCGCCACGAGTGATAGAAGCGTTTGGATTAAAGTTTACACCATCTCCATTCATTATACTTGCGGATGCAACATTTTCCACGGCTATAAGATAATCAGCACCAATAGACTGCCAATCACCAAAAGTATAGACTGTTTGCATCGGTATTTCTTCGCCAAAATGTCCGTCAGACACAGCTTGCACGGCAGAATAAATTAAAAACGCCACTTCTTGGCGGGTAGCCTGTCCAAACATAGACCAACCCAGTGGGATAATGTCCATTTCCTGCGCAAGGGTGGAATATCCGTTGTTTAACATGGTTTGTGCGGTGGTGAAACCTCCCATAAGTAATTCATTACCACGGGCAGTTGCCTCGCCACTTAGACCCATAGCACGCATAACGGTATTTAGGGCATCTTGGCGGGTTAGGTTTTGATTAGGGTTAAACGCCGCCCCCTCTGCGTGGATTGCACCAAATGCCACACCACGCACCACCGCCTCTGCTGGCCATGCCGAACCAAGGTCAGTAAAATCAGCAGAGCGGATAAGCGTATGGGCGTTGCTTCTCCCCACAAACTCTCTGCGTTCGTCTACTAAAATAAAGTCATCAGCAAAAACCGCCATGGCGGGTATTGTCATAATAAACGCTAGGGCAAAAGCCCCAAATCTTTTAACAAACTTCCTCAAACACATCAACCCCTAATAATCTATTGCCAAACTCTAATCTCTATGGTTTCAATAATTACGTCTTCAATTGGTCTATGGTCTGGAGGGTTTCCAATTGGGTCAATTACGGGAACACCGCCAATTGCATCCACCACATCCATGCCACGGAAAACTTGTCCGAACACTGTATGGGCAAAATCCAAATGGGGTGTACCGCCGTGTTCAATATAATGACGGATAAATTCTTCTGGCATTACATCACGTACTAAAATCGCTTCACCATCAGGTCCTGGAATTTCATCATCCATGTGGTTGGCTAAAACCATTTCAAGCTCTGCAACTGTATGCGGGAAAAGTCCGCCGTTTTGTACAACAAAGAATTGGCTGCCATTGGTTTGGGTGCGTCCAATTTGCAGGTTATCAGAGTTTGCCATGGACAATGCCCCACGGATGTGTTGTAAATTTGGGGTAAATTCATTGCCGAAAGACTGCCCCCAAATACTTTCGCCACCCATACCTGTCCCTTCTGGGTCGCCACCTTGAATCATAAACTGTTCAATAACACGGTGAAAAATAAGGTTGTCAAAATAACCATTGCGGGCATGGGTTACAAAATTCTCCACAGCAAGTGGTGCATACTGAGGGAAAAGGCGGATATAAACATCACCATGGTTGGTACGCATTACAGCGTAACCTTCCCCAGGCAAGGGTTGCCCGAGTTGGCGTGCCAAAGCCCCTTCATCTGATGCAAAGCTGATATTACCTGTAATATCAGGGCGTTCCCACTCTTCTGCGTCAAATGGGAAGGGATAGTCAAGGACAAAGTCAACTTGCACATTGTCAGCACCGCCAGATGGTGAAGATGACGAGCTTGAGGGTGGACTGTCTGGCGCATCCGCATATTCATCACAGGCGACAAAGGTTAAGCCCATAGACAAAACCCCTACAGCAACAGCCGTTTTCGCAATTTTTCCAAAGTATTTATTCATGTTACATTATCCTCTCTTCTTAAAATTTATAAATGGGTACACTTGTGCCATATTATATTACAATTAAACATTATACATTATATTGCCCAAATCTTCAAGGGCAAATTACGGAAAAAATGTGTCCGTTTTGTTACATTTTCTTTATAAACGGATTTTACCATTGACTGATATGGATAAATACCCTATAATAATCATCAGGAAAGGGGATTAGTGACTATGAAAAACATTTTGAAAAATAATAAGATAATCAAAAATATATTCAAAACTGTTGTTGTTGCAGGGATAAGTCTTGTAATGTCGGCTTCTGCCGTTCAAATTATCCATGCTGATGCTGATAATTTTGCTAATGGCATTGTAACCCGCAATGCTCCTAGTCGTCGTGGTGCTGTAGGGCTTACCATTTCTGGACAGCTTCCACGTGCCATTACAGGCAACAGGAATTTGGACGAAGCCTTAAACGACCGCTTTATGGGGCAATTTAATGAATTTGTTGACGAACATATGGGTCGTGCAGCTATTATGGAGTTTTCTAAAGATGTAATGGTTTCTGGGGATTTTGTGTCGGTTATCATTGATATGACTGCCACATCAGCCACCACCACAAGTGCAATTGCCACAACGGTAATTAACACAGAAACTGGCGAAATCATCACCTTATCAGACTATTCGCCAAATATGCTTCCTCTAATAAATGACCAATTGATGAGCATAGTTGCAAGTAGTCCTAGGCTGTTTGTCTCAGACTTTTCTGGGATTGACAACGGTCATCCATTTTACTTTGACGGCGATGTGCTGGTAATACCTTTTGCGTCGGGTACTTTTAGTTCAGCTAATAGAGATGTTAGTTTGCAAAGCTTCTCTCGCACTTTAATTCAAAACGAAGTGGTTGGTTCTCATATGTTCACCACTTTAGATGGCGACCAGTACAACACAATTATGGTACGTCTTGTTGATGTGGTTGGTTTGTTTGGCTTCAATACTACTTGGGACGGGGACGCCCAAACGGTCACCATCTACCATTCGGGCGAGCTTGCAACAAAGGTTGTTGTAGGCGAAAACAGTCATGGATTAGAGCTTGCACCAGAAATAATTAACAATCGTGTACATGTGCCGTTGTCTTTCTTCCGTGAGGTGCTGGGCATCATCGCAACTGTAAACTCCGATGGTGTCATTCTTATGACAATGTATCAAAGCTTTGAATAATAAATCCAGAACGCCTTCGAGTTTTCGGGGGCTTTTTGAATTGCGAGGGAAACATATGCACAAGGTAATGATTGAGAGAGGCTGGGACGGATTGTCCATTGACGGCAGAGGTTTTCTCATAACAGATGAAAATGTGGCAAGGCTTTACTTGCATAGCTTTCCAAAACTGCCCAATTTTATTTTGCCTGCTGGAGAAGTCGCCAAAAACATGGACAACGTTGTCAACATTTTAGAGGATATGCACATCGCTGGGCTTGACCGTAAATCTACAGTGGTTGCTCTTGGCGGGGGTGTTGTTACTGATATTGCGGGGTTTGTTGCCTCTATCTATATGCGGGGAATTTCCCAAATCAACCTACCAACAACCTTAATGGGTATGGTAGACGCTGCCCTTGGTGGCAAAACTGGGATTGACTTTTTAGGTGGTAAAAATTTAGTTGGTACATTTCACCAGCCTCGCCTTGTTTATTGTAATATTGACACTCTGAACACTCTGTCCCAAGAAGATTTTATTTCGGGGTTGGCAGAGGTGATAAAATATTGTATAATAGAAGATAGGGTTTTGCTGGATTATCTGCACGATAACCAAAGTGC
>WQZZ01000069.1 GCA_009780485.1 Defluviitaleaceae bacterium
AGAATGCTTGGTTTTAACAAAGTGTTTACCACCAACTTTGCCGCCGACATGACGATTATGGAAGAAGGTACGGAGCTTATTAAGAGGTTGACAGAAGGTGGTACATTGCCGATGATTACCACTTGCTGTCCTAGCTGGGTGAAGTTTGCAGAAGATGAGTATGGTGATTTGCTTGACCATTTGTCGTCCTGCAAATCTCCGCAACAGATGCTTGGTGCTGTTATCAGAAATTATTACCCTGAAAAAGCGGGTGTTGACAAGAAAAATCTGGTTTCTATCAGTTTGATGCCTTGCACTGCCAAGAAGTTTGAAATTAAGCGTGAGGAGATGGCTGGGGACATTGACATTGTTTTGACAACCCAAGAAATTGCCAAGATGATTAAAGAATCTGCCATTGACTTTTTGAACCTGCAAGATTCTGACTTTGATTCCGTCATGGGCGAGGAGTCTGGCGCTGGTCAAATATTTGGTGTTACTGGTGGTGTTATGCAGGCCGCTTTGCGTACCGCTTATGAGGTGGTTACGAAGAAAAAGCTGGACAATCTTATCTTTGAGCCACTTACTGGCTTTGAGGGTAGTGGCGTTAAAGAAGCCACTGTTGATTTAGATGGTACTGAGGTTAGGGTTGCTGTTACACATGAGTTGAGAAATGCTGTAAAGCTTATGAATGAAATTCGTGAAGGTAAGTCGCCTTATCATTTTATTGAGGTTATGGCTTGTCCTGGTGGTTGTGTGAATGGTGGCGGTCAGCCTTATCATGCTTTCTCTAGTGACACTGTGTCTAAGCGTAGTGGGGTGCTTTATTCTGAAGATGCTAAGAACACTATACGTCGTTCCCATGAAAATGAGGAGTTGAAGGAGTTGTATAAGGAGTTTCTGGGTGAGCCATACTATGGCGAGAATGCTCATAAGCTTCTTCACACTACATATAAAGCACGCAATTAAATTACGTGATGGGGGCGGGCGATGCTCGCCCTTATTCTAAATACAAAATATGAACAGGAGAAAACCGATGAAAAAAGTTTATAAAGTTTTTTTGATTGCTACAATTTTAGTCGCATTGGCAATGTTTACTGCTTGCGGTGGTGATGATGACGATGTTATAATAACGCCAGAGAACTATCGTGTTAATATGGCTGTTTTGCCAGGTCCGTCTGCCATTGGAAGCCTTTGGTTGATGGGTGGTGAAAATGCCTATGACATTCAAGTTTTGGGTAGCCCAGAGGAAGTGGGGCCAATGCTTGCCCAAGGGCTGGTGGACATTGCTGCTGTTCCAACGAATATGGCTTCTGTGTTGTATAACAATTTGCCTGGTGGTGTTACTGTTCTGGCTCTTAGTACCATGGGTGTTTTGCATATTTTGGACACCACTGGCGAAATTGCTTCGGTGGAGGATTTGCGGGGGCGTACCATCCACTTGTCTGGCATGGGTGCAGCACCTGAATTTGTGCTTAATTATGTGTTGAGCCAAAATGGCTTGACCCCTGATGTGGATGTGTTTTTGGAGTTTCATGGGGAGCAACCACAGATTGCGGCACTTCTGGCTCAAGGGGTGGCGGAGATTGCCTTGTTGCCAGAACCTTTTGCGACAACAGTGCTTATGCAGAACGACCATGTGTCCCATGCCCTTGATTTGACAGAGGAATGGGGCAAGGTGGCGGATACAGGTCTTGTGATGACGGCGATTGTGGTGCGTAATGCCTTTTTGAATGAAAACCCTCAAGCGGTGTCGAATTTTATGGTTGATTTTGATTTGTCTATACAGTTTGTGCAACAAAATGTAGCGGAGGCGGCGGAATTAGCTGTGGAGTTTGGGATTATACCCAATCCAAATATTGCTATGCAAGCCATACCACGCACAAACCAGACTTTTATTGCTGGTGTTGATATGGAAAGATATGTCATGGGGTATTTGAGTGTGTTGTATAACCAGCTTCCCCAGTCCGTTGGCGGGTCTTTGCCGTCGGAGCAGTTTTTTTACAGACCATAGGTAACTTATGAAGAAATTAGTTGTAGGCTTTTTCAAAAATGCTGTTGCGATAGCCTTTTGGCTGATTGTGTGGCAGGTTGCCAGCTATGTTATTGGCAATCCCCTTATCCTTATCTCTCCCATTGCTACTTTTTTACGGCTTTGGGAGCTGGCGGGGGAAGGGGCTTTTTGGCTTTCTGTTTGGTTTTCTTTGGGGCGTGTTGTTTTTGGGTTTTTGCTGTCCATGGTGGTGGGGGCGGGTTTGGCGGGTTTGTGTTATAAAGTCCCGCTGTTGCACACGCTTTTTCTGCCTCTTATAAATGTGATGAAGTCTGTGCCTGTGGTTTCTTTTACGGTGCTGGCTTTGTTTTGGGTGTCTAGGGATAATCTCTCGGTGTTTATTGCTTTTGTTACGGTTTTGCCGATTGTGTTTTTTAACGCATACGAAGGGATTAAAAATATAGACCCTAAGTTGTTGGAGATGGCAAGGGTTTTGCGTGCGTCCCCTGTTAAGACTGCTGTTAATATTCATTTGCCACATACATTGCCAAGCATATTTGCGGCGGCGGCTTCGGGTTTGGGTTTTGCTTTTAAGGCGGGGGTAACGGCGGAGCTTATTGGGTTTGTACGCAACAGTATTGGTCTTAACCTTCATACTGCCAGAAATTTTTTGATGATGGAAGATGCAATGGCGTGGACGGTGACTATTGTCCTTTTGGGTTATGTTATCGAGAAGGTGTTTTCGTTATTGCTTAGGAGGGTTGACATATGGCAATCCAAATGACAAATATTCACAAAAGATTTGGTGATGATGTGATTTTTTCGGGTTTTGATTTTGCTGTGGGGGACAAGGGTAAGGTGGCTGTGATGGGGGAGTCTGGTCGTGGAAAGACTACTTTGATTAACTTGATATGCGGTATAATTCAGCCAGACCAAGGTGTTATAACTGGTGTGGATGCCCAGAAGATTTCCGTTGTTTTCCAAGAGGACAGGCTTTTGCCTTATAAAAGTGGGCTGGCTAACTTGTTGTTTCCTTTAAGGCAGGCGAAAGCCCATACACAAAGGGCAATAGATTTAATGACGCAAATGGGTCTTGGGCAAGATGTTTATAAAAAGGCTGCACTTTATAGCGGGGGCATGAAAAGGCGGTTAGCCCTTTGTCGGGCATTGCTGACAGATTTCGACTTAATAATTTTGGACGAGCCTTTCAAGGGGCTGGATGTGGCATTAAAGTCCCAAGCTATGGGGATTGTGAAAGAACAAACTAAGAATAAAACTTTAATTTTGATAACCCATGACACCACCGAAGCGGATTTTTTTGGAGCGACTATTACAAATATATAAACCAAAATTGTCAAATTGACAAGGGCTGACATTCTTGTTATAATTAGATAGATAAATGCAGAAAGGGTTGAAATTTAGTGAAGATTGAAAGATTTTTTACCAAGGGCATCGCAAAAAAGACGGTGTATGAGCTTTTTGATTGGAAAAGCATTGATGTGGTGCTGAAAAACCATTCTACTGGAGAAACCATTCTGGAGATGAAGAATTTGGAATTTCCTGAGAATTACTCTCAGAACGCTTGCGACATTGTTGCTAGTAAGTTTTTTCGCAAAAGTGGCGTGGAGGGGACTGGTCACGAGGTTTCTGTTAAGCAGACGGTTTCCCGCATGGTTAATTTTTGGGTGGCTTCCATGCTTGATGGCGGGATAATTGACCCAGCGGAGGAGCAGGTTGTAAAGGACGAGCTGACCTTTATGTTGCTGGACCAGCGGTGGGCCCCTAACAGTCCCCAATGGTTTAACACGGGTCTTGACATGGCTTATGGCATCAAAGGCAGACCTAATGGGCATTTTTATTTTGACATCGAGAAGGGCGAGGTTGTGGAGTCTGATAATTCTTATACCAGAACCCAAGGTTCGGCTTGTTTTATTATTAGCATTGAAGATTCGTTGGTGGGGGACAAATCGCTGACGGATACACTTGTGACGGAAAGTCGGCTGTTTAAGTACGGTTCGGGGGTTGGGTCTAATTTAAGTAAAATCCGTGCTAAGAATGAAAAGTTGTCGGGGGGTGGCAAGTCTTCTGGTTTGTTAAGCTTTCTTAAAGTTTTGGATAAGAACGCAGGGGCTATTAAGTCTGGGGGGACGACACGCCGTGCTGCCAAAATGAATGTTTTGGATATGAACCATCCCGAAATTTTGGATTACATAAACTGGAAGGCGAAGGAAGAGGACAAGGTTGCGGTTTTAGGGGCGGCTGGATATGACATGGGCATTGATGGTGAAGCCTATGACACCGTAAGCGGACAAAACGTGAACAATTCTGTACGCATACCTGACAGCTTTATGAAGCAATTGTTGGAAGGTAATGACAGGGAATGGAAAACATTTGGCAGGACTGACAATGCTGTAAACAACACTATCACTGTGGACAAGCTTTGGGATGCCATTGCAAAAGCGGCGCATCGTTGTGGCGACCCTGGTGTGCAGTTTGAAAACACCATAAACTCTGCCCATACCTGTCCTGCTGGGGAAGATGGGGAGATGGACGCATATCACAACCAGATAAATGCGTCTAACCCCTGTAGTGAGTATTTCTTTTTGGACGACACTGCTTGCAACCTTGCCAGCATAAATGTGCTGAAATTTTACGACCAAGAAACTGGTAAATTTGATATTGAGGGTTATTGCCACGCCATTGGCATGATACAGTTGGTGCTGGAAGCTACCATACATTGGGGGCAGTTTCCTACGGCAGACATTGCCAGAAAGTCCCATAAATTCCGCACTACGGGTCTTGGACTTACCAATATGGGTGCGTTGTTTATGGCTATGGGCTTGCCTTATGATTCTGATGAGGCGAGGAGTTTTGGGGCGGCCTTGTGCAGTGTGTTGACGGGGCAAAGTTATTACGCATCTGCTGTAATGGCTGGCAAAGTGGGGGCTTTTGAGTGTTATGACATGAACAAGAAGCCCATGCTTGCTGTGCTTAGAAACCAAGCTGGGGTGGCTGGGTCTTTGGGTAATTTTGACTTGGCAAAAACCGCTGTTAGATGCTGGGAAAATGCGCTAAAGGCAGGGGAGGAACATGGCTTTCGTAATGCCCAAGTTACTTGTTTAGCACCCACAGGCACAATAGCTTTTGCTATGGATTGTGATTCCACTTCCTCTGAGCCGTTTTTCAGCCATATTGCCTACAAAAAGCTGGTGGGTGGTGGTGTGATGACGACATTTAATCAGGTTATTGCTACGGGCTTAAAGACTTTGGGTTATGATGGTCAGCAAATTGATGGGATTTTGAAGTATATAGTTGAAGGGGACGGCAAAATTGAGGATGCACCCCATCTTAGGGATGAGCATTTGTCGGTGTTTGACACGGCAAGCAAATGCGGTTCTGGTAAGAGGTATATTAGTCCCGAAGCCCATGTTAAGATGGTTGGTGCTTTAAGTCCCCATTTGTCTGGTGGGATTTCTAAGACTGTCAATATGCCTGCCGAAGCCAGTGTGCAAGATGTTAAGGATATTTACGAATTGTCTTGGAAGCTTGGCGTTAAGGCGATTACGGTTTATCGTGATGGATGTAAGGGTGTGCAACCTTTGAGTGCGTCTAAAGCCACCACTGGGCAGACCACCAAAGGTCAATATGCGGTACGTGAGGATTTACCAGACGAGCCAAAGGCACTTAAAAACCGTGTGAAGATTGGGGGGCATACCCTGCATATTACCCGTGCTTTTTATGATGATGGGCGTTTGGGCGAGGTTTTTGTGACGGCAGGCAAGCAAGGCAACACCGCTACGGGCTTGATAGGTGTGTTAAGTAAGGTTATTTCTAAGTCACTGCAGTATGGAGTGCCTGCGGAAGTGATTTCGACTATGTTACGTAGCCATGACTTTGCACCCAATGGCATTGTGTCGGGGCATCAAAATATTAAGATGGCAAATTCCATTTCCGACCTTATAAGTAAGTTTATTGACATTTCTGTGGGCAATTATAACTTTGTTCATGTTAAACCTGATGAATATGTGTCAAATGGACAAGACGCCGAAGCCAGCTTGGTTTACGGGGAAACCTGTCATTATTGTGGAAGTGATAAGATGATGAAAACAGGTACTTGTTTGACTTGTACGCTTTGTGGGTCTAATACTGGTTGTAGTTAGAGGTGGTTATTATGAATTGGAAGATATTTACTGTGGCTGGCGGTTTCTACTTTTTTGGTGAGGAAGTCACCGCCCCTGAGGGTTATATCGCTTGCGTCAAGGCTTCTATGTTTAGGCGGTTTGAAGGGGGCAAGGGTCTGCCAGGGGTTGCCCGTGGGGACGAAAATGCAGTTGTGTATCTGGATACCTTCGACCAGAAGCAAGAGGTGTTTTTTCCAGTTAGTGCTGTTTATGCCATTTTGCCCAGTATAAATTTGTATGAGTTTAAGGGGGCGAAAATTGATGCTTAGGGGCGGATTTGGTGATGGGGATAAGCACGCCTATATGAAGGGTAGCGGAAATGGTCACGGTAGTGGATATAGTTATAGCTATGGATATGGTCGATATTTTGCTTTTAACAGCCGTACCCGCTTGCCAATAAACGTTGGCATTGGTTCTGAATCTGACGACAGCCCCCAGAATGATGGTTATGCCAGTGGTGCTGATGGTTTCGGAGCTTTGCGTGTGATTGTTGGTGGCGGTTATGGCATTGGGGGCGGTTCTGCTTTTGGTGGTGGCTTTGGTAATGGTTTTGATAATGGTTATGGGCATGGAGATGGGGGCGGTTTTGGGAATGGCTGTCCTCATCAAGAAAAAGGCGAGGGTTATCCCCACGCCTTAATCCTTCGTTGGCTGTAAGTTACCATGAAACTTCTTCATCAAAGATGATGCCGTCTTCTCTGGTGGCTTGCTCTAGGCTGTTTTCTTTCGCTTGAATACATATGTAAACCAGCTTGTCATCAGCCTTTAGGCTTCGTTTGCCAGCTGGTTTAACTTTAACCATGCTACCTTCTTTTACTGGTAGCATCTGACCGTCAATGTAAAATGTGCCACTTCCTTGCAAGAAGATGAATATTTCCTCGTTTTGCTTGTGGGCGTGGATGAAAGGGCTTGTCTTACCTGCATCAATTGTGCTTATTGATATTTCGCAACCTGTTAGACCAAGCTGTTCCTTCATAAACACCTTACCTGCCACATCAGACAAAGCACCCAATTGGGCAACGCTAAAATTTTCCATAACTTTTTCCTCCTTGATTTTTTTGTATGTAAATATTATAATAATGTAAGAGTAAAATGTAAAGTAGGCACTTAAAAGTGCTATAGTAGCACATTGGAAACCATTGGAGGAAAAAGCCTGTGATTAAGATTGATGACATGCCCCGTTGCCCAGCGGAAATAACCTTAGCATTAGTGGGCGACAGGTGGAAAATATTGATTATTCGTGAATTGTTGTTTGGTACAAAACGCTTTGGAGAGTTAAGAAAAAGGCTTGCTGGCATTTCACAAAAAGTGCTGACCCAGCATCTGCGGGCAATGGAAGAAAGCGGTCTTGTAAATCGTGAAGTTTTTGCAGAGGTGCCACCGAAGGTTGAATACTCCCTAACGGACACGGGGCGTAGTTTGAAGCCTGTATTTGATGTTATTTGTAGGTGGGGCGAAGAATACCGAGAAAGCATGAAGGAGAGAGAGCAATGAACCTGATGTTGGTTGGTATGCCAGGGATTGGCAAGACTGCAATTGTTGAAAGTATTTTTGGCGATGGTTTGGTGAAAATTCTTGTATCTACCATGTTAGAGGAGGACGTGGGTGGTTTGCCCTATCGGGAGGGGTCTGTGGAGCGTCGTACCCAGCCCAAGTTTATCCGAGAGTTGCATGAAAAGTCTGAACGTAATGAAAAAACTTGTCTTTTTTTGGATGAGCTGGACAAGGCACGGCAGGAGGTTGCTGATACCCTGCTGACCCTAATTCAAAGCCGTAGGATTAATGAGTGGCACTTACCTGACAATTGCCAGATTATAGCTGCGGCCAACCCGCCAGAATTTGGTGGTGGCAATGGCATTAGCGAACCTATGCATTCCCGCTTTAGTATTATTAATTGGTTGCCTGACCCTGTAAAGTGGGCGGAATGGTGTGTTGGAAAATATCCCCATGCGGTGGACATTGCCGAGGCTGTGAGACTTGGTCAAATTCCTATTTACGACAGGGTGGGTAATGGGCTTGACACACGCACAACCTGTCCCCGCACCCTTGAAATGGCAATTTTGGCGGAGGATTGCCCGCTGGCAACGAGGGTTGATAAAATCAAAGGTTTGTTGACACCGCAGACGGCGTCTTATTTTGTGGAGCAGTCTGACGCAGAAAAACAGGCACGTCAGATTATTAGCCATCAAAGGCTTGGTGAGGTGTTGCGACTGTGATTATTGAGGAAAAATATTTTGACGGATTGCAACCTAGTGCTGGATATACGGACTTTAGGCGGATTTTCATATCACGTTCGTTATCTGACCATCAGGCGGGGGTTATGCGAAAGCACGCCAGTTGTCATATTTGGTTGCTTCATAATCTGCGTCGTCCTGATAACGCTGACAATAAGTTATGGAGTGTTGCTACAGATGCGGAAATTGCCCTAAATATCTACACGGAGGATGATGAATTTATAATTACCCGACCTCGTAGTTTGTTGAAGGATGTTATCACTCGATATAGCCTGCCTCAGGATTTACCTGAGAATTTGATTTACGCTGAGGATATTTACCACTGGTTGGCATCACAGCCTGTAGCTAAGCAGTTAAATTTCCCTAAATCCCATGATGAGGATTTGGGTGATTATGGCTATGAGGATGATGAGCAAAAAAATGCCACAGACGATATCCAAGACTTGATTTCTAAAGCCCGTGAACATTGTCAAGAGCTGGAAAAGGTCGTTGCTGATAAGGCGCGGTCTGTAGCTAGTCGCCAGAATTTGGAGGAATTTCAAAAGCGGGTGGAAGAACAGCGTAAATTCACCCTTCATGGGGCTTTGGAGGCGGAGTTGGTTGCGTGCTATGCAGTGTGTCGAAAAGCATCTTATCGTCGTCCTAAAAGGCGGGAGAATCCTGACTTTATTCAAAAAGGGGTGGTTAAAACACGCAACCGACCCCACATTATTGTATATTGTGACAGGAGTGCCAGTTTTGACGAAAGCAAAACGAGGGTTGCCACCCAGCGTATTGAGGATATTTGTAAGAAATACCGTGCCAATGTTCGGGTAGATGTGTTATATTTTAACGACAATATTTTAGATGATGACCCTCTCCAAGGGGAAGGTGGTACGAATTATAAGGCTGTGCGGGATAGTATATCCCAGCATGACCCTGAAATTGCGGTTGTTATAACTGATGATGACCCTTGCGAATATTTGATGCCAGTAAAAACCCGTGTTTTGGTTGTTCCTATAGGTTCTGTGCGTACCTTTTTTGCACGTCGTATTGGGGGGAAAGATGTAATCTAAGATTTTTGTGTCCTAATTCTGTTGGCATTATTGTTTGGGGTTGGATGGTGTCGTCTGCATGAGTGGGACGGGCAATGCCCGCCCCTACCAGTATTGTTTTGGGTTGGGCGGTAACGTTTGAATGAATATCAACCCCATTACATGGTGACGTTTGAATGAATATATCAACCCCATTACATTGGTGACGCTTGCACGAACATCAACCCCATTACGTGGTGACGTATGAATGAATATAAAACACATTACGTGGTAGGGGCGGGCATTGCCCGTCCCACTCATGCGGACGATACCGTTCAACCCCAAACAATAATGCCAGCAGACATGGGACGGGCAATGCCCGCCCCTACCATTGCAAAAAATACCAATTATTTTCAAAAAAAGACTTGACAAGCGGAAAAACAACAGGTAAAATATAAATAAGGGCTGAGGCTATAGCCAAATCCCTGTGTCATTCCTTTTTCCCTTAGTAAATGACTTGTATAGAAGTTGCCTGTCTGGCTCAATATCTTGGCAGATAACCAGACAGGCAATTCGACCAAGTCTCAAAAAAAGACCTGAGATAATCTTAACATCTCTCAGGTCTACTTGTCAAGCAAATCTTTCTGCCTGACAAAAACAACTATGAGAGGAGCATTAAAAATGCAACCACACCCATCAAGAATTGATGAATTTGGTAGGCTATTAATAGCTGGCGAATTCCAAAGAAAA